>JBBIVS010000419.1:0-3757 GCA_037439605.1 Draconibacterium sp.
TAATCACTTTAACGCCTTTTTCCAATGCCATGGTTGTATTTTTCACATTATCCCAAAACTGAACGGTTGCTCCCTCAATAAGAGTGGCATTGGCAATTTCGTCCCATCCAATTACTTTTTTATCATGCGAAACCACGATTTCCTGCACCCGGTTTACAAACGAAATGTAATCTTCCATTTTTGTTACATGCGATTCGTCGCCGCCAATATGGAAATATGGTCCGGGTGTTATTTCAGCAAGTTCGCGAACAACATCGTCAACAAACTGGTATGTGAATTCCTTGCTTGTGCAAAGCGTACTGAAACCAACTTCGATACCTGTATATAATTCCCTTGCTTTGCCATCGCAATTCAATTCGGGATATGAAGCCAATGCAGCATTAGTATGCCCCGGCATATCAATTTCAGGAATAATAATAATGTTTCTTTCCTGTGCATACTTAACAATTTCGGTGTATTGTGCCTGGGTGTAAAAACCACCATCTCCGCCGCCAACCTCAGTTTTGCCGCCAATTTCGGTTAGTTTGGGCCACGATTTAATTTCAATCCGCCAGCCCTGATCATCAGAAAGATGAAGGTGCAGTGCATTCATTTTGTAAGTCGCCAGGAAATCAATAAACCGTTTCACATCATCAACCGAAAAAAAATGCCGGGCTACATCAAGCATTGCACCACGGTAACCAAATTCCGGAAAATCGCGGATTGTACCTGTGGGAATTTCCAATGGCGATACTGTGGTGTAGTTGGCAGGAATGGTTTGCAGTAATGTTTGGATGCCGTAAAAACAGCCTGCCGGACTATTTGCGCTGATTTTAATCATTTTTTTACTGATTTCCATCAAATATCCTTCATCTGCCAGTCCATCAATCGTGTCGCCAACAAACAGATAAATCCCTGAATCAGGTGCTTTAGCAGTTGACTTGACCACAGGATTAATTCCGCCAATGCGGTTTAGTTCAAGCGCAAGGTATTGCGCAGTTTGCTGCAAACCCTCAACCTCTTCCTGGTAATAAACATTTGCTGAACGGGTTAGTTGAAATGTTTTGCCTGTTGCAACTACCGAAACCGGTTTCGGGATAAAACTTGTTTTGGTAAGGTCTGTGCGTTCTTTTACTGAACAAGAAACCTGCAATAAAATAGTTGCTGCAACAGTTGCTGATAAGATGATTTTGTTTTTCATATTTTGTTTATAAAGTGATTCCAAATTTTGAAATGTAAAACTACTGAATTGGAATAATATTCTGCAATGAACACAGAGAATATTGCGCCAAAATGTCTTAATCTGAAATTTCACCAGGTTGTCTCCTGTTTTTCCCCGGATTTCCGGTCAAATCGTCGCCCAAATCCTCGCGCGCTTCGCTGGCCAATTTTTCAAGTTTCAAAACAATTTCAGGATAGAATTCTATTACATTGTATTGTTCACCCGGGTCGCGGCGCAGGTTGTAAAGTCCGGTTGCAACTTCCGAGTTTTCGTTCGCTTTGCCGGGCATACCGTCTTTACCTGGTTCAAAACCCACATAAGTCCTTCCCTTGTGCGGAAAAACAAGTTTCCACTGTCCATCCTGAACAGCCTCGAGGTTATTGTTGCGATAATAATAGTAAAATGATTTTCGTGGCGGATCCACTTTTTCGCTTTTCAGAAGAGGTAAAATATTTACTCCGTCGATTTTTTTATCGGGCAGCGGGGCGTCTGCAATCGCAGCAATGGTCGGCAGAATATCCATCCCGGCCACAAGATTATTGTTTACCGTTCCCTGCGATATTACACCTTTCCAAACCATCAGGCACGGAACACGCTGTCCGCCTTCGTGAGTTGTTCCTTTTCCTTCGCGCAATCCACCCGAACTTCCGGCATGGTTCCCGTAATTGAGCCAGGGGCCGTTATCGGATGTGAAAATTACCAAAGTATTTTCTTCCAGTTTTAATTCTTTCAGCGTTTGCATTATTTGCCCCACACTCCAGTCGATTTCCATGATGACATCGCCATATAATCCCTGTGCAGATTTTCCTTTGAACTTATCGGAAACAAATAGCGGCACATGCGGCATCGGGTGTGCGAGATAAACAAAGAAGGAATTCTTTTGATTTTTCTTTATAAAGTTGATTGTGCGTTCTGTAAATTCGGTGGTAAACTGCGATTGATCGGGATTTGTTTTTACAACTTCTTCTCCTTCAAACAAAGGCAACGGAGGATAATAATCTTTACCGGTTGGATGGTTGGGCCACATGTCATTGGAATAGGGGATTCCAAAATATTCATCAAATCCATTGTTTGTGGGCAGAAATTGTTTGTGGTGGCCCAAATGCCATTTTCCAAAAGCAGCAGTTGAATAACCTTTCTTTTTTAAAATTTCGGCAATGGTTTCTTCTTCGGCATTGATTCCGGTTTTTGCCGTGTGATCAAGTGCGCCCCTAAAACCAACCCGGTTCGGATAACAACCAGTCAGCAGCCCGGCCCGCGAAGCGCTGCAAACTGCCTGTGGTGCATAATAACGCGAAAAGAACATTCCGCTGGCTGCCATTTTGTCGAGGTTGGGTGTGGAATAACCAACAGCTCCGGTAATCCCGATATCGCCATATCCCATATCATCAATGTAAATGACAATAAAATTGGTTGGCTTTTCAGCGCTGGCTGTTAAAGCAATAAAAATTGCAGAAAAGGTTAGCAGAAAAAATTTTTGAATTGTTTTCAGTTTCATGAAGTGTAATTTGAAAAGTGAAATTTAAAACTATCACTTTTACTGATAAATGAAAAACTGAAATGGAAATCTTTTTAATTTTTGTTTCTTATTCCTATCTTTTACAGCAAAAATAATCAGTATGAAGCCAATATTAACAATACTTCTGGCAACCATTTCAAATACATTGATTTTTGCGCAAACACCCGATTTTTCGGACACGCAGATTGTAAACGGGTTCGAACAAAAAATTTCGGGTGAAGATTTTAGTTACCACTCTTCCATTCCGCAGGCAAAAGAATGTTTGCTAATCCGTGCCACCGACGGCAATTCGTCGCTTGAATGGATAACTTCGCCGGCGCCAGAAAAGATTGATCATGACTTTGTCACTTTCGTTTGGCTTGCCGGATTGGGTTCATCGCCGGGGCTCGCACGGTTTGACTTGCAGCTAAACGTGGAGAACAAATTTTCATTCTGGGCTGATGGTTCCAACAATTGGGAAATAAAGGCTGACGATGGATCCTCACTTTCATTCCAAAAAGATATAATTGACCAGCACGGCGACCGGTTTGGTTTTATGTACCTAAAAATGCCTGCTCAAAATGTGGCAAAAGGCAAGCCGCTGAAGATAAAAGTTACGGGTGGAAAGTTTGATAAAACCTCGTGGTACATGACTTTTAAATTCAGGCTGGAAACCCGGTTGAGTTTAAAATCGTTGCCTGCCATTTCAGAAATTAACGGACAGAAAAAACAATTGGGCGTGGTTGGGGTACTTCATTTTGAAAAGCCTGCTCCCGCAAATATTTATATCGGTAATGAACTGGTCAAAGAAACTGAATTACGGTTTGGCTACAATTATTTAAGGGTTGAGTTGCCCGAAGTAAAACAGGAAAAAACGGTTTCGTACCGGCTCGAAGTGGGCGATTTTAGCGAAACAGGCGAAATTACGATAAAACCCGTTCGTAACTGGCGCGTGAATTTTGTTCAGCATTCGCACACCGACATTGGTTACACCCTCCCGCAAACCGAAATTCTTGCCGAACATTTACGTTACATCGACTACGCACTTGATTACTGCG
>JBBIVS010000420.1:0-3736 GCA_037439605.1 Draconibacterium sp.
TCAGAGAATTATAATTATGGCAAACAGAAGAGATTTTTTAAAAAAAGTAACTGCCGGCGCTGCAGGAGTGGCAGTTGGCCGATCGGCAATGGGGTTGCCGGCAAAAAGTTATAACCGCATAATTGGCGCCAGCGATAAGCTGAATGTGGCCATTATCGGGCTTGGCCGCAGGTTGGGCGCTTTCTACGAACCAATAGCAATGAAAGAAAGCAACGTTGAACTGATTTACCTCTGCGATGTAATGAAAAGCCAGCGCGAAAAGGCTGCATCAAATTTTGCCAAACATATCGACTACAAACCAAAACTTGAAAACGACATCCGCAAAGTAATCGAAGATAAAAACGTGGATTTGATTTTCAATGCCACACCCGACCACTGGCATACGCCCGGGGCAATTATGGCCATGAAGGGAGGAAAACACGTTTATCTCGAAAAGCCATGCAGCCACAATATGTTTGAAAACGAACTTGTGGTGGCCGCAGCAAAAAAGTACAACAAAATGGTGCAAATGGGAAACCAGCAACGCACATCGGGGCATACACAGGAAATTGTGAAGGAAATTCACAACGGAATTATTGGCGTACCATACCGTGCGGTGGCTTTCTACCTGAATAAACGCGGCGAAGTACCACTGCAGAAAAAAGCCCCAGTTCCAGAAGGATTGGACTGGGAACTGTTCCAGGGGCCTGCCCCGCGACGCGAATATACAAGCGAAACCTGGGATTACAACTGGCACTGGTATGGCTGGACTTATGGAACTGCCGAAACCGGTAACAATGCTACCCACGAACTTGATGTAGCTCGCTGGGCCCTGGGTGTTGACCTTCCGCAACGCGTTGATGTTGAAGCTGGCAAACGCCATTTCTTTAACGATGGATGGGAAATGTACGATACCATGGACGCCACTTTCCGTTTTACTGGCGATAAAATCATCAAATGGGATGGCCGCAGCCGCTCAGGACATGATACTTACGGCGTTGGCGACCGCGGAACTATTATTTTTGGAAGCGAAGGAACTGTTTTTGTCGATCGTGGAAGATACATTTTGTACGATCGTGGCGGGAAAATACTGAAGGAAAGCAAAGGCGGATCAAATGAAGCCGGAACTGCACTCGGCGGAGGCGGCGACATGACCACCGGGCATGTTATCAATTTCTTCGAAACAATTCGGGGAAAAGCCAAATTAAATGCACCTATCGATGATGCCTCAATTAGCCAGGCAATGGTTCATTATTCAAATATTGCATACCGCATTGGAAAAGGATTTGACATTGACGAGAAAACAGGTCGCATGTTCGACCGCGATGCAATGAAGTTGTGGAGCCGCGAATACGCTCCCGGGTGGGAACCAACAATATAAGTTCAAGGTTTCGGGTTCAGAATTTCGGGTAGGTTAATAAATAACAGTAAATAATTTAACGAGCTACATACTCTGCTGAAGCAAAGTAATCGACTGTTGTATTGCGTTCCTGTCCTGCTCTGAAATTCCGTCTGCCTTTAGAGCCTGCTGATAAACTTTAACAGCCTCCCGGGTTTTGCCGTCTTTTACATAAATATCGGCTAAAAAACTAACCGCCGTTAAATATCCAGGATTTGTTTTTAACAAGGCTTTCAAAGTTTTAACAGCTTCGTTTTTCTGATTATTTTGCATTTGATAAAAAGCCAGGGTGTATGCGTATTTTTGCTCTTCAGGTGCTGATTCCGATGCTGTTTTTGCATATTCAACGGCTTCCCTTATATTTTTGGATGCGGTTATTACACTCAGGTTGTATGCAGCAACTGCCTGTTTTGGATTTGACTGGAGTGCAGTTTTCAATGCTTTCTCTGCCTCAGCCAATTTACCATGTTCGGCCAATAACAAACCCAAATTCAGGTTGGCGGCCTCATTTACCGGATCAATTTCAATAACTTTTCTCAGGTTTTCTTCTGCCTTGGCAGTGTTGCCAACATAAGAATAAAGTACACTGCTGTTAATCAGGGGCATAAGCGATTCAGGATAAAGCATCGCGGCGTTTTCGTATGATTCGAGAGCTTTGTTTGCATCGCCCTGGTTTTGGTAGAAAATTCCGAGGTTGTAATGCGAACTCCAGTCGTCCGGCCGTGTTAGCATCGAGGCCAGGTTTTCTTCCATCGCTTTTGCAAGTACCTCATTTTCCGGCGCCGTAAACTGCTGCTTTGGAAAAACAGCCAGCGAGTTTGCCGCCGAAATCCGCACCAACCGGTATTCATCTGTGCAAGCCTGCAACAAGGCATTTTTAGCCTCTGTGCTGGTGTTTCCCATTAAACTATTTGCAGCAGACGAACGAATCAGTGGCGACTTACTTTTTATTGCATTTATAATCGTTGGCCATTTCTCTTCTTTATTGCAGTTATCCAACGTCCTGATAAACGATGCTGTAACCACTTCATTTAAATCTTCCCTTGCAATGTGCTCCAGCATTTTATTCAGTTCGGTCCACTCGCCAAGCCTTGCACTTCGAAGCAGTGTGGCCCATTTTATGGTTTCTTCCTGGTAATTTCCGTTTTTGCGCTGCTTTACTATTTTGTTGGCCCATTCCGGCGATTTGTCGGTATGACACAGATTACAGGCGTTTGGAGAACCAAATCGTATGGTTGCCTCGGGCATTGGTGGCCTGAATGAATGGTCGCTGCGGTTCATGCTCCCAAACATCGTTTTGGGCATGTGGCAGTTTACACACAATGCTCCGGGGCTGCCTTCCATATGGCCGGAATGGTTTACAACATTGGCCACCCGCTCGGCATGACAACTTTTACAGGCATCGTTCGGATTGTTTTTAAATCTGTCGCGGCCACTCGATGTGTGGCACATAACACAATGAAACTGGCCGTTGCTGTTACATTCGTTCATCATCCAGCCGGTGTAGGTGTAATTTTCGCCCAAATCGCGGCCATCGGGGTAAAAATCTGTATTATTCAAAACAATCAAATCGTAATTGTCAAAAAACTTGTCGCCGGGGATGTAACCAGGCGTAATCGGGCGCATTTTGGCATGGCATGGCGCACACGACCAGTTGTGCTGCTCGGGTGTAAAAGTCTTCGTGGAAATTAAACCAAGACTTTTTGCAACTTCACCTTCTTTGAGGTTTCTGAAAATGCGGACATGTTCACCGCTTGGACCATGACAGGTTTCGCAGTTAATTCCTGCCTCCTTCCAATTTGTTTGATATGAGTCGGTTGCCAAATCGAAGTTTGTTTCCAACTGACTTACATGACAACTGTAACACGAAGTATTAAAATTATACATTCTGTCCTTCCATGGCAAAGCCTGATCTACTGGTCACTCGGGAAAATGGCGAAGCGCTGACTGCGGGTTGTTGTACCAGATTTTACTGTTTAAATTGTATGCCAGCGGAATGGTTTGCAGTTTTCCTTTTTCAAGCGGCGTTAAAAAATAAAACACATTTTTACCACCTAAAACCCAAACCACTTCATAGTTTTTGAGCGTATCCCCATCTTTTTCTATCATCGTCATGGTTGAATCTCCAATCGTAATTTTATATAATTTCCCCTCCAGCGGAATATCCTCACTTTCAGGGAGATTTTCGTTTTGCAGAAACTCAGCGGTAATGGGTTGCATGGCTTTTCCATGATGCGAAGTTGACCACAACTCGTAAAACTTGGCATGACAATCAATACAACTGCCCGAACCCACATATTCGTTGTCGGCATTTTGATCAGATTGTCGTTTTGTGCATGATGCAGCAAACAAAGCGAA
>JBBIVS010000421.1:0-1376 GCA_037439605.1 Draconibacterium sp.
TCCAACGCCCGTTTCGGAGGTATATCCCGAACCGAAGGCAGCTTCGTTTAAAACCATCAAAAATGATGTTCTTTTCACTCTCGGATTTAAATTCTGAAGCAATATTTTTTACAATTTGAAAAGCACAATCTATTGCAGGTTGTGCTTTTTGCATTAATGGTGCAGGCTTCTGTTTAATTCAGAAAAAATGTTTTATGTTTGCTATATAAACTAACTTGTGAATTATGTGGGTAACAATTTCGTTGATTGTTTTTTACCTGGTAACTCCGGCTCTTCTTATTTACCTTACAAAAATTTCAAAATTGCTGAGTAAACTTGGGGCGGTAGTTCTGGCTTATTTACTGGGTTTAATTATTGGAAACATTGGAATTTTCCCCGTTGCAAGCGACGGATTAAAATCTTTGATGGGTGCGCGGAGTTTTATTCCCAAGGATGAATTTTTGGGATATATTGCCGATTCGAAGGTTTCTGCATCCGATGTTTTGGTCAACCAGATTGCAACAGTTCAGGATATGTTGTTTACAATCATTATCCCGCTTGCTATTCCGTTGCTGGTTTTTACCCTCGATCTAAAAAAGTGGCTTAAACTTGCAAAGGGAGCAGTTCTTTCGCTTGTTCTCGCCATGATTTCATTGTTGGCTGTGGTAATTTCAGGATTTTACCTTTTTGCTGATTCAATTGCCGAATCGGAAAAAGTGGCTGGTATGCTGGTAGGAGTTTATACCGGAGGTACACCAAACCTGGCGGCAATTGGCAGTGCATTGCAGGTAAGCCCCAATATTTTTATATTAACTCACACCTACGACTTAATCATAGGCTCGGTTGCTTTGCTCTTTTTAATGACCATTGCCCAACGAGTTTTTCATTTGTTTTTACCCAGATTTCAAATAGTTTACAAAGCCGAGAACATCCTCCATCTTGCCGATGAACCTGCTGATATTGAGAATTACGATCCCCTGTTTAAAAGAAAGGCATTTCCTGATTTACTGAAAGCTTTGGGCATTTCGATACTGATTTTTGCCATTGGCGGTGGTTTGTCGCTGTTGGTTACCAAACCAAACGACACCATTGTGGCCATTTTGTCTATTACAACGTTAGGCTTGCTGGCCTCGCTGATTAAACCGGTCAATAAACTTCAAAACAGTTTTCAGCTTGGTATGTATTTAATTATTTCTTTTTCACTGGTGGTCTCGTCAATGGCAAACCTGGGAAATATGTTCCAGATTGAGTTCCTGCAACTTTTTTTATATGTTTTTTACGTGGTTTTTGGTTCGATTGCCCTGCATGTTGCACTCGCCCATTTTTTTAAAGTGGATGCCGACACCACCATTATATCAATTACCGCGCTCACTTATTCACCGCCATTTGTGCCGGCA
>JBBIVS010000421.1:1390-2680 GCA_037439605.1 Draconibacterium sp.
GCCATCAAAAACAAGGAAGTTATCATTTCCGGTTTGACCATCGGTATTCTGGGTTATGCTTTTGGCACTTACCTTGGTATTTTTGTGGGAACTATTCTGAAATAATACCGGATATTTTCAATTTCGTGTAAGTGTTATCGAAAGGCCATCTTTAAAGGCCGCTTCCGTATTTGCGTGTTTAATTACCAATTTTTGCAAATCAGCAGTTTTTGCTGTTAATAACAAAGTTTCGTCATTCTTTTTGTGACCGATTTTTATCTTCTTTCCTTCAATTTGTTCTTTGAGCCATTCACCATCAAACCAGTTAATTTGTAAGGTATTATTTGTAGCCGTCAATTTTGCAAAAGTGTGCACCGGAACTACATGAAGGTTCCAGTAATTCAGTTTACTTTCCGAATCAGAACTGTTTGCCCCGGCAATATCAGTAACATAGAAATCCAAAAAGTAAATTCCATTCAGTTGAATGATATTTACATTGTAAGTGGTTTCTTTTTTATCGTAATCGGTTAAATGCAATTCGTATGATTTTTTATCGATAATTTTTAGATTTCCTTTTTCAGGATGCTCAAATTTCCATTGCAAACTGTCGCCATCTGTCCAGGTACCTGTTAAAATATCATTTTCGAATAGATCTTTCTCAGTATAAAGCGGATTGAACGACCAAATGACGCAACCAGAGAAAAAAAGTGCCACAGTTAAAATGAGTAGTAGATTCTTTGTTTTCATTGCAGTTGATTTTAAAGTTTTAAGAAAGTCACGAGATTTTAATTTAATAACCTATATTTTTCGTTGATATCCAAATTTTTAACATTGAAAACCTATAAAAAAACTTTCCCAAAGTTTTAAACTTTGGGAAAGCTATCAGAACCTGTTTTTTCGTTCTTATTGAATAACTGCCTTTTCAACTTTTGAAACAAACTTCAATGCATATTCAATATTGAAAGGCATAAACTGTGTAAGTGTAATTATTACCATGTTGTTCCTATTATCCACAACAAAATGAGTTGATGCTGCCCCACTCCATCCATACTGGCCTTTCTCCGGGTTCACCGAGCCGCCAAGTCCGTAACTTCCGCCATTTTCGTAATTAACACCAGCAGGCAACTGGTTGGTCATAATCATTTCAACAGTTAATTCTTTGAGAAGCCGCGCACCGTCAAACTCACCGCCGTTCAGCAGCATTTGTGCAAATTTCGAATAGTCATCCAGGGTTGAAACCAATCCGCCACCGCCCGAAAAAAACGTTACCGGCACTTTAAAGTTCATCCCGTTTGAAGCCTGTTTCTGAAG
>JBBIVS010000421.1:2714-3490 GCA_037439605.1 Draconibacterium sp.
ACTGATGTAAACCTGCTGTGTTTTTCCTCCGGCACATAAAATCCGGTATCTTCCATTTTCAGTGGTTCAAATATTCTGGTTTTCATATATAGGTCAAGCGGCATACCTGAGAGCACTTCAACCAGATAACCAGCAACATCAATGGACACGCTGTATTCATATTTTGTTCCGGGCTGATGTTTCAAAGGAATTCCGGCAAGGATTTTTATTTTATCGCCCAAAACACCGTCCCAACCTGCAGCGCCGGTAACCCGGTACAACGAATCGACATAACTTTTCTGGTCCCAACCATAGGTTAATCCTGAGGTGTGTGTCAGCAAATGCCTGATTGTCATCGGGGTATTCTGCGGTTCAAGTGTTTTGGTTTCAGAATTGTAAACCCTTGTTGCGGCAAATTCGGGGATAAAATCAGCAACTTTATCGTCGAGTTGAAATTTCCCCTCATCATATAAAGTCATCAGTGCAACCGCTGTGATTGGTTTGGTCATTGAGAAAACACGGAAAATGGTATTGTCTTCAATTTTCTGATTGTTTTGAATATCGGCAAAACCAATGTTTTTTCGCAAAGCTGTTTCGCTATTTCTGATAACCAACAAAGAAACTCCCGCAAGTTTTCCGTTATCGACACATTGCTGAACAATTTCAACAGCAGCCTGCAAAGAATCGCCCGAAAGACCGGCAACATCGTTTAAACCTTTTTTTTGAGTGGTTGTACAGGCAAACTGCATCAACAAAATTCCTGCAATGAGGAATGAAAATAATCTCAGTTTTTTCAT
>JBBIVS010000421.1:3522-3735 GCA_037439605.1 Draconibacterium sp.
AGGCCGCGGGCCGCAGGCTGCGCATGGCCAACCTCGCGATCGTCGGCAGCCATCCCGTAATCAAGTCTGATAATAAAGTTTTCGTTCATGGCAATCCGCAGGCCTGCGCCATAGGAGATGTGCATTTTTTCAGCATCCTTATCGTAGTACTCCGACATAGTTTCGTTGAATGGGATATTCTCAATTCCATCTATTTTTTTGGTCACCTGTCCA
>JBBIVS010000422.1:0-3723 GCA_037439605.1 Draconibacterium sp.
AATTCAATCCACACCGCAGGAGATTTGTATGTTGTTAATATCAACGCCATTTCGAAAGCAGTCAACCAAAGAAAAAAACGGTTTTTTGATATTGGGTTTGCTTTTTCATTTCTGATATTAAGTCCGTTTGCAATTTGGTTTTTCAGCAATAAAAACCGCTTTCTTAACAATATATTCAGCATTTTAAAAGGAAAGAAAACCTGGATAGGGTACATTCCAAACCAAAAAACAACAAATAGTTTACCGGTATTAAAACCGGGGATTTTGCATCCGGGAGATTTGTTTCCCGAACTTGCTCTCGACGATGAAAAAATGACTCGGCTTAACATGCTGTATGCCAAAGATTACAGTATTTCAACCGACGCTGAAATACTTTTCAAGGGTTGGCGGAATTTGGACAGATAATTTTAATATGAACAACCATCTCATATACGGAAAAATCTCACTCAGGGCAATTGAACCCGAAGACATTGAATTGCTTTACCAGTGGGAAAACAATATGGAAATCTGGAATGTCAGTAACACCCGCACACCTTTCTCAAAATATATTCTTGCTGAATACATTAAAGAATCGGCCAAAGATATTTACGAAACCAAACAACTGCGGCTGATTATTCAGAACGAAAACCAGGAGCCTGTTGGAGCTGTCGATTTATTTGATTTCGACCCTTACCACATGCGCGCCTGTATAGGGATTTTAATTCATAACGAAGAAAACCGTAACCACGGCTACGCAACTGATGCACTGAATGCCATTTTTAATTATGCGTTGGAAGTGCTTGGTTTGAAACAACTTTATGCCAACATTTCAGCTACAAACGAGGTTAGTATTCATTTGTTTGAAAAAACAGGTTTTGAAAAAACCGGGACGAAGAAAAACTGGCTGAAAACTTTGAATGGTTGGGAAGATGAAATTTTTATGCAGAAAACGCTGACCTAATTTAGAATTTCAGCTAAACCCCAACCCGTTATTTCTGCACTTTTCGCAGTATTCAGGAATTTCAGTCAGGTAGGAATAACTGTTTTTCGAGTATTCTATTTCGCAGGCAAAATGCTGTAACCCATTTGAAACAACAACTCTTTCAACCCGGAGCGACATGTTGTAACGAACCACCTGGTCAAAAGTTTCCTGTGTAATTTTTACTCCGGGCGCCTTAAATTCTGCAATCAAATATGGTTGTCCGTTTCGTGAATAAACCAGCAAATCAAATCGCCGCTGATTATGATTCACTACAATTTGCTTCTCAACAGCCATCAACGATTCAGGGTATTTTTTCTCGGTTTTCAAATACTGGACAAAATTTTGTCGAACCCACTCTTCGGGTGTTAAAACCACATATTTCTTCCTGATCCCGTCAAAAATAACGGTTTTACCTTCTTCGGTTTTTATTCTGAAATCGTATTCAGGTAAATTCAGTTTTTGCATTCCGGTTGTCATTTCAATTTAACCTGTTTTTGGCTGTGGCAAAGTAAAAATGTACATTTGCAAATCTGCCTGCCAAAACAAAAAATGTTTTGTTCAAAGGTAAAATTAAACACAAAATGAAAACAAAAAAAGAAATCGTTGATAACTGGCTTCCGCGTTATACAGGAAAAAGCCTGGAAGAAATTGGCAGTTACATTTTGCTGACCAATTTCACAAGTTACGTCGAAAAATTTGCGCACCGCTTTGGTGTTCCGGTTGAAGGAATAGACAAAAATATGCCTAACGCAACTGCTGAGGGAATTACAATTATCAATTTTGGTATGGGTAGTCCAAATGCAGCAACCATAATGGATTTATTGAGTTCAATAACACCAAAAGCTGTACTTTTTTTGGGCAAATGCGGAGGGTTGAAAAAGAAAAACCAACTGGGCGATTTTATTCTGCCAATAGCAGCCATCCGTAACGAAGGAACTTCCAACGATTACATGCCGCCCGAAATACCAGCACTACCGGCATTTACCCTGCAAAGGGCGGTTTCGCACATTTTGCGCGACATGGGAAAGGATTACTGGACAGGTGTAGTTTTTACAACCAACCGCAGGGTTTGGGAATTTGATACCCGGTTTAAAAAACATCTAACAAAAACCCGCGCAATTGCAATTGACATGGAAACTGCAACACTTTTCACTGTTGGCTTTTCAAACAAAATACCTACCGGGGCATTGTTACTTGTTTCCGATCAACCCATGATTTCGAGCGGAGTAAAAACCGCCGAAAGCGACAAAAAAGTGTCTTCAGAATTTGTTGATCTGCATATCGAATCGGGTATCAATGCACTGTTCGAGATAAAAAACAACGGGCTATCAGTAAAACATTTAAGATTTTAATATGGATTTCGATGTTATTCTGCAAAATTTGAAAAAGAAAATTATACACCCAATTTATTTGTTACAGGGTGAAGAGCCCTATTATATTGATGAAATTTCGGACTATATCGAGAAAAAAGTTTTATCCGATGCTGAAAAAGGCTTTAATCAAACCATTTTTTATGGTAAAGATTCGAACGCAATAACCATTGCCGAAAGTTGTTTGCGTTTCCCGATGATGGCGCAGCGGCAGGTGAGAATTGTAAAAGAAGCGCAAAGTCTTGCAAAAATAGAATCGCTTGCTACTTATGCTGAAAAACCGCTGGAATCAACTGTTTTGGTGTTAAATTATAAATACAAAAATCTCGATTCGAAGACCAAACTTTATAAAGCTGTTAAAAAGAGCGGGGTTATTTTTACTTCTGAAAAAGTAAAAGAATGGAAACTGCCAAACTGGATTGAAAACTACCTGGCTCAACGCGCATATACAATAACACCGCAAGCAGCACAACTTTTAACTTCATATTTGGGCGCCGATTTGGGGAAAGTGGCAAACGAACTCAATAAATTAATTGTTGCCGTAAAAGATACCACACGCATAACAGCCGACCATATCGAAAAAAATATCGGGTTAAGTAAGGAATTTAATCTTTTCGAGCTTCAAAATGCACTTGGCGAAAAAAATGTTTTTAAGGCTAATCAAATCATTCAGTATTTTGGAGCAAATCCAACTGCCAACCCAATACAACGAACCATTTCCACACTTTTTGGTTTTTTCTCGAATATGTTTGCATGGCATTTTTTAAAAGACAAATCGGAAGCAAATGTGGCGGCAGAACTTGGCATTCATATATACACCGCTAAAAATGTGGTTGCTGCGGCCAAACGTTACACGCCCACCAAACTTTATGAAATAATTGGCATACTTCGCGAATACGACCTGAAATCAAAAGGATTCGAGGTGTCAGGACTGGTTGGGGTTGCCGATTTACAAAAAGAAATGATTTATAAAATTTTGCATTGAATGATTACTTATTTTATCATCGGAATTACTGTTTTGATTTCATACCTGGCTTTTCAAAATCATGAACTGGCAGAAAAATTACAGTTTAATGCTGCAAAAGTTATTCATCAGAAACAATATTACAGACTTATTTCCCATGCTTTTATACATGCCGGGTGGTCGCATTTGTTTGTGAATATGTTTGTTCTTTATTTTTTTGGCCGCGGTATGGAACAATATTTTGGGTATTATTTTGGCAGCCGATCAACTTTTTATTTTTTACTTTTATATTTTGGAGGTATTCTGGCATCGAATCTATGGAGTTTAATCAAACATCAAAACAATTACTATTATAATGCAGTGGGTGCATCGGGCGCAGTTTCGGCAATGCTTTTTGCCTTTATCTTTTTTAACCCGTGGGCGCCATT
>JBBIVS010000423.1:0-3717 GCA_037439605.1 Draconibacterium sp.
GGGGCTTTGTTCGAAAAAGCCAACGAAATACTCGGTTTCGAAATTACCAAAATCATGTTCGAAGGCACGGTTGACGACCTGAAGGAAACCAAAGTAACACAACCTGCAATTTTCCTGCATTCGGTGTTACTGGCAAAAACGGTAAAAGATTTTGCACCCGAAATGGTTGCAGGCCACTCACTTGGTGAGTTTTCAGCATTGGTTGCCAATGGCGCTTTAACTTTCGAAGATGGTTTGCAACTGGTTTATAAACGTGCGCTTGCCATGCAAAGAGCTTGCGAGATGGAACCTTCGACAATGGCTGCCATTGTTGGGCTTGATGATAATATTGTTGAGGAAGTTTGCGCTTCGGTTGACGAAGTGGTTGTTCCGGCCAATTACAACTGTCCCGGTCAGTTGGTGATTTCTGGTTCGTTTGCCGGAATCGACAAAGCCTGTGAACTGCTGACCGCCCGCGGCGCAAAACGCGCTTTAAAACTTGTGGTTGGCGGAGCTTTTCACTCGCCTCTGATGGACCCGGCACGCGAAGAACTGGCTGCTGCCATCGAATCGACTACGTTCAACAAACCTGTTTGCCCGGTTTACCAAAATGTAAATGCACTGCCAACATCTGATCCGGATGTGATAAAACAAAACCTGATTGCCCAATTAACCGCACCTGTAAAATGGACCCAAACTGTGCAGAATATGATTGCAGGCGGCGCTACTTCATTTACCGAAATTGGCCCGGGAACAGTTTTGCAGGGACTGGTAAAAAAGGTTGACAGAAACATGGTTACAGCAGGAATAAATAGTTTTCAAGGATAATTTTCACTATAAAGACATAAAAAAATGCCGGTTTGCAAACCGGCTTTTTTTATGTCTTTATTTCTTTTTCCGCCCCTCGGGGAGGCAAGGAGGGGCTATTTTTTTACTCTATCTCTTTATTCTGCAGCATCCTGTAAATGGTGGATTTGCCCACACCCAGTTTTGATGCTACCAACCTTACATTCTGGTTGTATTTGATCAGAAAATGCTTTATAATTTCCTGGTTGTACTCATCCATTGTTTTTTCAGTGGCCAGCAGGTTTTGAACATTATTGTCGATATTCAGATTGAGGTGGTTGGCTTTGATAACGGTGCGGTTGGTCATCACACAGGCAAGCTCCATCACGGCTTTTAACTCGCGAATGTTTCCCGGGAAATGATAGGAAAGCAGCAGTTTTTTTGCCTCATCAGAAATCTCCTTTTGTTCCATTTCGTTCTCACGGCAAAACTCATCAACAAAATATTTGGCAAGCAAAATAATATCGTTGCCACGGTCCTTTAAAGGCGGCAGTTCAATGGGCAGACCGAGCAAACGGTAATAAAGGTCTTTTCTGAATTTTCCAGTTTCGATTAGGTTTGCCAGATTTTTATGGGTGGCAGTAATAATTCTCACATCTAACGGAATTGTTTCGGAGCCGCCCAACCTGACAAGTTCGCGTTCCTGGATTACACGCAGCAACTTGGCTTGAAGTCCGATTTCGAGGTCGGCAATTTCATCTAAAAACAAAGTGCCGCCATTGGCTTGTTCAAATTTTCCTATTTTTCTTGAATCGGCGCCTGTAAAAGCGCCTTTTTCGTGGCCAAATAGTTCGCTTTCAATCAGTCCTTCAGGAATGGCCGAAACATTGACGGCGATAAAAGGTTTGTTGCTTCGTTTCGAGTTGAAGTGAATTCCCTTGGCGACCAGTTCCTTACCGGTTCCGGTTGCTCCCGAAATGGAAACAGAAATCTGAGTTTGAACAGCTTTATCCATCAACTCAAAAACATGGTCAATTTCGCGGCTGTTTCCTTTAATCAGGTTTCTGAAATTAAACTTTTCCTTTACAGCATCTTTCAGAATCAGGTTTTCTTGTTGAAGTTGATCCTTTTCCCTGATGTTTTTTATGATATTGCTTAACTTTTCGCGGGTATCGGGCGCTTTCATAATGTAGTCATAAGCGCCGTTTTTCATTAAATCGATAGCCGTGGTTATATTTTCCTGGGCAGAAATAATAATTACGTTTGTGCCCGGCATTCTTCTCTGAATCTTCTTCAACACGTCGTAACCGGTCATGTCGGGCAGGGTGTAATCCAGGGTTACCACATCGGGTTTTTCATCTAAACTAGCCAAAAAGTCGCGGCCGTTGTGGAATAATTTAACATTATAGCCATCGTCGGTTAACTGCTTTTTCAGAATTTGCGCATAGAGGATATTGTCTTCCACCACAAAAATTTTGTACTGTTGTTTTAATTTTGATTTGATCATGATCAAAAGTTAAATTTAACGCTGCTAATTTAAAATTTATAAGCGGCTTTTTGCAATTCTTTCATTGATTTAAATGGTTTTTCAGGTTTTAAATATTTCGAAAGATGATTATAAATCTTTAACCGAATCTCTTTTGCAGTTTTTGTGTCCATCCGGTCGAATGAGTGACCGCCTGGCAGCGATTCAAAAATCTCATATTCGAAAGGTTTACCTTCAGCTCTTAACGATTTGATAAGATGTTCAACTTCAAGCACGTTTACATCCTCGTCGTTGGTATTGGTATGGATTAAAAGCGGGGTTCCCTTGTATTTGTGCGTATTCCATGCCGGTGATCGGCGGCGGTATTCCTGAACGTCATCGTTGGCATTTTTCCCGATATGATATTCTGCTTCAAATAAATCGCGGTAACTTTGATTGTGATAACCCATTCGTGCAATGATATCACTTACCGGAACACCTGCAAAAGCAACCTGGTAATCTTTTGGATGATCAAAAATATTCATCAGGGCAATTAATCCTCCGTGACTCCAGCCGATGATCCCAACCCGGTTTTTGTCGATAAAATCGTAGTTTTCAATCATATAATTGCGACTGTAATAAACATCTTCTGTTTCCAACCCGCCATAATCAATCTTTTCATAGTGACTTTTTCCGTAACCTGTGCTGCCCCTGTACTCGGGCGCAACAACAATATAACCCTGGCTCACCAGTTCGCGCACAATATGCGCATAATAGGTTGTAAAATCGGCATGTACACCGCCATGTGGCAAAACAATCAGCGGGTATTTTTTTGAATCATCAATATTCAGCGGGATGAAAACGTATGTCCAGAATTTTACCGGATTTCCGGCATCTTTTGCTGTCGGATTTGATTCTTTCCATTTGGGAGGACCGTAAATGTACAATTTGTCAACGTGCGCAATATCGCCAACTTTGTTGTACCACAACACATCGTCAATTAATTTTCCGAGCACGTCAATTTTATGATCCAGTCCTTCATTATATTTTTGCAACTGTTCAATTTCCTCTTTCAGTTCCGGAACCGATTGCGCAAAAGCATTGACTGTAACAAAAACAGCAAATAAAAAAATCAGTGTTAGTCGTTTCATAATTTAAATAATCAAGGATAAATAGTTTATACAACCGTAAATTTCAACGATTAAATATTAATTTTATAAATGTAAAAAAAATATAATATCAATGAAATTCAAAGCATTTCACAAATTATCGTATGGTTTATATATTATTGCCACTGAGGCCGATGGCAAAAAGTTTGGTTACATTGGCAATACCGCTTTTCAGGTTACGTCGTCGCCATCGCAGATAATCATTAGCAGCCATAAAGATAATTTTACAACTTCCAAAATTCTGGAGAGTAAAAAGTTCTCCATTTCAGTATTGCAAAAAGAGGTAAATACAGCGCTGATTGGTGTTTTCGGGTTCAT
>JBBIVS010000424.1:0-1785 GCA_037439605.1 Draconibacterium sp.
GCAGGTCCCGGTATTATCCCGTTCAGATTTTTTGCGGTAACAGCCAACGCCTCAACTGCTACATCGGGGTACACAGCATGGGCATAAAACAAGGCAACCCTTTCAGCGCATAAACCATCAGTAAAATCGGCATTTTCCTGATTATTCCCCTTAATAACCTCACCATTTGCCAGTAATACGGCAGCCCCCACATAAAATTTCGAATATGGGGCGTACGCATTTTTTGCTGATTCACGGGCAGTTTGTATTAATTTCTGATCGATAGCCGGCAAATCCGACAATTTATTATATTCATCTGCAATAATCTGAAAAACTCTTTTATGCATCGTTTTTGTTTTGCCCAAAATTACACTTTTATTGAATTGCTGTTCATTTGAGTGTTTTATTTCCAAAAAATCATGTTAATGCACAATGAAATTCACAATCCTTTGTTTATAAAAAAACCGGCAACACTTTTGGATAAGGGCTGAACACCCTATTTTTGGTGGACTTTATAAAAACAGAAAACAAATGATAAAATATTTTCTTTACGCTGTATTTTTTACTTTTTCCATTTCGTCAGCTTTTGCACAATTGACGCGCAAAGAATATATCGAAAAATACCAGATACTTGCTATCGAAGAGATGCACAGGACTGGTATTCCGGCCAGCATTAAAATGGCGCAGGCCTGCCTCGAATCATCAAACGGAAATAGCGAACTGAGCAGAAAATCGAACAACCATTTTGGTATTAAATGTAAATCAACCTGGACAGGGCAAACAGTAAAACATGACGATGATGAAAGAAATGAATGTTTCAGAAAATATAATACAGTTGAAGAATCGTATATCGACCATTCCAATTTTCTGATTTCCAGTCCACGCTATTTTTCTCTTTTTCAACTTCAACCCGATGATTATGTAGGTTGGGCTCACGGATTAAAAAAAGCCGGTTACGCCACTGCAAACGATTATGCACAACGTTTAATTAAAATTATCGATGAAAACCAACTCTATCGGCTTGATTATAAAATGAGCAGTGAGCAACTTACTTCTTCAAAACATAAACATCTGAATACTAAAAACGTTTTGGAGAATATGTTTATTAATCCGCACCAGGCGCATAAAATTACCAAACTGAATAACCTTAAATCGGTGATTGCCAAATCAGGCGATACTTTTGAAATTATTGCCCAGGAGCTCGGAATAAAAGTTTGGGAATTATACAGGTTTAACGACCAGCCAACCGGATACCAACCTCAAAAAAACGAAGTGGTTTATGTAGAGGCAAAACACCGCAAAGCTGCAAAGGGATTGCAAACTCACAAGGTCAATCCGGGCGAAACCATGCATTACATTTCGCAGATGTACGGCTTAAAATTAAAACCACTGTACAAGCGTAACCGGATGAAATATGGTGAGCAACCGCAGGACGGCGAGGTTATTTATTTGCGTTAAAAACCCATAAAAGTTTAAATCTGGTTTGCCCCCGAACGGTGCAAAAAATAACGAAGCAGCACCCGGTCGGCGAACAAAACAAAAATCAGTAAAAACATAATTCCAACAATCAGCGAGATGTTATTTGTGATTGTGTGGAACCATTCCTGCCAAACGGCACCAAAAAAAATAAACTGAAGTGTTACCGGCACCGCAAGCAAACCAACAATCGTTCCAAGGTAAATCAGAAACTCCCTGATATATTGTTCCCAGGCAAATTTCCGTTCCATTTTTGCCGCAAGCGTGTCGGCAAAATTATCAGGCAAATTAAATCCTGGTTCAGTTTTTAACGCCTCTTCCAACAACTTT
>JBBIVS010000424.1:1836-3071 GCA_037439605.1 Draconibacterium sp.
ACCTTTTCCAACTTCTCTTTTAAAATTTTCCTTGCCCTCGACAGGTAGCTTTTTATGGTTCCTTCTGGCATTTCTGTAATTTCCTCAATCTCTTTGTACGAAAATTCTTCCAAATGAAACAACGTTAAAACCGTTCTGTAATGCACCGGAAGTTCCTCAATCATTTCCAGCAGGTATTTTTTCGCCTCCTCTTTTTCAATTTTTTTCTGGTTCAGTTCCTCATCTTTTTCATTGGCAATCAATCCCGGACTTTCATCATACGAATGCTCATTTTTATGTGGTTTCCTCACATGCGAAATACTTGTGTTGTAAGCTATTTTTGCAATCCATGTCGAAAGTTTCGAGTCGCCCCTGAAATGTTTCAGTTTCCGGTAGACCTTAATAAACACATCCTGACAAATATCTTCAGCATCTTCCCTGCGCTGCACAACACGGCCAACAATATGTGCCACCAACCGCTGGTGTTTTACCACCAGAAACCGGAATGCATTGCTGTTCCCGTTGATAATTTGCTGTACAAGATCTTTGTCATTCATAGCTGTAACATCTGACTTAAACTTTTATAAAAATGTTGCATGAAGTTACAATTAATTTTCATCAGGCAGGCGGCCGGGCTTTTAGCTTTAGTTGTTTCATTATCACAGGGCGTTGCCCTATGCTTTTACATTCCCGACTTTCAGCCCTATTCCTTTTTTCTTCATTTTCTAATTCTGTTATTCCTTATTTTATTATTTCTTATTCGACATTTTCATCAAGATTCATCATTCAAAAATAATTCCCTCCACCCTGCAACATTTTTGAAACCTGATCTGTCAAATGGTCAGAATGTCAAATTTTAAAATAAAAGTCATGAATGAAATTTTAGTTACAGCAGTGGTTTTTTTCGGAATCTATCAAATATTGAGTATGATTGCCGATTACCTTTTAAAAAGAAAACTGATTAAAGCCGGGCAGTATGAAAGGGTTGGCATACTTGAAAACCCAAAACCTGTCAGTGACGAAGTAAACCGCTATCCTTCGCTGAAATGGGGACTGGTGGCGCTGATGACCGGGCTTGGATTTATTTTAATCGAAGTGCTGAAGGTGAACAACCTGATGGATTATTACGAAAATGCTGCTTTGCCCATTGGTATTTTGCTGGTTTTTATTTCGGTTGGATTCCTGATTTATTTCTTTATAATGAATTCGAAAAAGAAGTAAAACCGGTTTTAATTTTATAACTTTTCCAAAGTTTC
>JBBIVS010000424.1:3081-3695 GCA_037439605.1 Draconibacterium sp.
GAAAAGTTGTTTTATTATTTTCACCCAGTTTTACACAAACCTGTATTCCTTAATCTGCTGAAATCCACGTAAAAACTCATCGGTTTTCATTCGTTTTTTGCCGGCAATCTGGATATCGGTAATTTGCAGCCAGCCGTTTTGGCAAGCAACATTTAAAAATGTTTTTCCGTCAGTTTCAATCGTTCCTGGAAAATCTGTTTTTTCTGAATTCACTTTCTGCGCAAAAAACATTTTCGCCTGAATTTCATCTCCTGTTACTTTGTGAACCATATCAGTCCACGCAGCCGGGTATGGCGACAAACCGCGAATCAAATTGCGAATTGTTTCAGTATCTTTTATCCAGTCGATTTTACAATCATCCTTAAATATTTTTGGGGCGTGTTTTATTTCGGTTCCTTCAATTAATTCAGTTTGTGGAATGGGCTGAATATTTCCTTCGGCAATGGCATCAACCGTTTTAACAACCAGTTTTGCTCCAATTTCCATCAACCGGTTGTGAATATCGCCAACAGTTTCGTTTTCGCCAATTGGAGTTTCCCGTTTAAAAAGAATCTTTCCTGTATCAATTTCGTGGTCGAGCAAAAATGTGGTTACACCGGTTTTTGTTTCGCCGT
>JBBIVS010000425.1:0-3691 GCA_037439605.1 Draconibacterium sp.
ACTGGCGCCTGTTACCCTGATCCCCATTCTGACTATTGTCCAGTTTCCATCGGGTGCATCCCAAATCAATCTTCCTCCGGATTGCAAATAAGCAGAAATATCGATAATTTTCTCTTTACGCAATGTTGCAACCTCAACGTTTTCGCTCAAATGTCCGGGCTCGGGTAAAAAAGGCTTTACACCGGGAACCGATGAATAAGGGTATCTTTCGTACAACGCTTTTTCATTGATATCGGCAATAACCGGTTTTACGGCGGCAGGAACTGCATAAACCACCACATCTTCGTAATAATCATTATTCATTTTGTGCCAGGGTGTACTTCGCTGTTCAGGAAGGGGCAGGACAATATCTACCTTTTTATTGCCCGAAATTTCAGTTTCACTGAAAACAAGGTGCCGCATCGCTTCTTCGGGTTTTATCCACGGGCCACCACTACCGCACCAACCTGGACCGGCACCAAGCAGAATTTTTATGTCTAACCGCTCGGACTCCCTTACCGCCTGAACAAATAATTCCTGCCATTCTTCGCTCATAAAATCTACTGGCCCTCGGGGAATGCCAAGCCCTACTTCGAGAAAAATCAGGTTAGTTATGCCAACTTCCTTCATCGATTTCAGGTCTTTGATCATTTCGTTGCGCGATAAATTCCCATTCATAAAATACCAGTAAACACCGGGTTTAGCGGAATCGGGAGGGTTTTGAAAACCAGATTTCAGTTCATCAGAATTTTTAATGGTACAACATGAAAAAAAGAAAAATAAGAATGGAAGGATAGCGATGTAATGATGAATTTTAACCTGTCTTTTCATAAATGTTCAGATTTGAGTTTTAATTCAGTTTAATATTTAATATGGCTAAAGCCGTTAACTGGTCTTACTTCAATCCGTCAGCTAAAGCAGACGATAATTATTTATTTCCGTTGACTTCAGTCAACGGTTTGTGTTTGTGCACTTATCAACCTGGGTTTTAACCCAAAGTATGTGGCTAAAGCCATTTTTGTCTTTTTCAGTTAAAGCTGACGGCAAATAAAAGCGTTTCAAAACTATTTTATTTGCAGTTTGGTAAATTCAGGCATTTTAGGAAACGCATTGTGTGGTTCGCTTTGATACCAGTATGCAACCGATGAAATATCGTCTTCGAGGTGTTTGTACAATCCGCCGCTTTTCCAACCCAGGCTTTGAATGGTTATTTTCAAATCTTTTTTAAACCTGATTGGATCCATTACATGCCAGCGGTACTGGCCAATCATGCTTCGGTATTGCGGCCTTTTTTCGAGGTTGCGGAAATAATGAAACCCTGTGTACGGTCCGCTGAAAGGGGTAAACACTTCGTAACCATCCTCACCTCTCTGGTCGTTGTAACCATACGAACCGTTAAAATAGTCCTCTTCGCCGGTTGTGCAGATGGTTGGGTATTCCTTATCGCCATCCATGTAGAATTTCACTTCGCCTTCTCCCCACCAGCCCAGGGCTGCAGTGCCACGCGCAAAGTAAGTTCCTACGTAATGGCCGTTTCCCATTATCCCGTCAGCAATGGTAAAAACCTGTTTGTCGGGCAAAGCTTTTACCATTCTGAATTGTGCATGAAAATAAGCTGCATCGTCGGGTACATCGGTGTGCGCGTAGTTTATCTGATAGTAAAGTGTCATTCCTTTGCCATCGATGTTTTCCATGGTGATTTTGCATTTTTTGCGGAAAGGCATTTGAAAATAAACATTAAAACCACTGCGCGGATTGATGCAAATGGCATTTGAATTTATCTGTGGTTCGTAGCCGCTTCCCCAGCCAGTGCAAAAGAAATCGCCCACAGGAGCTTCCACTGAAGGAGTTTCTTCGCCATCCCAGTAAATACGGAAAACGTTGCCACGATAATCGCCAGCTGGCGTCATCCAAATGTGCTGAATTACACCTTCTCCTTCGATTTCTGCCATCACATAAGTTTCGTTTGCTTTAATCCTGACGTAAGGATTAACCTTCCAACCCTGACCCAGTTCGGCTGCAGCTTTGGCGGCACTGCCCTGTTCAAGGGTTGCCATTCCGCCTTTTCCTTTTTCACCTGTAAAGTTTTCGGGACTGATTGAGCGGGTTTCAGCATTCGACAAACGATACAGGTTTCCCATGTTCATGTCCATTCCGTTGAAATTACCGGGTTTTTGCGCTTTAACTGAAATGGCTAATGTTGTCAGTAAAATTGAAATTAAAAGTTTCATAAGTATTGTTTTTATAGTTTTTTGAATTAAAAAGGCGCACTTTAAACTCTCGTTTCAGTGCGCCCTCTAAAATTAACTAAATTAATGAAAACTATGTATCTGAAGCTCCCATCTTTTTATTTCTGCACAGGTTCGCTGATTACTCCCAGATAACGACCAATCCAGTAAGGCAAAATCCAGATATCTCCAGCGCTGTATTCTTCGCTTCCTCTGCCGTGGCTGTCAAGGTCGAAGCGATTCGCATTGTGCCTTGAAATGCGAAGTTCGCTTGCCGGCAAAACTTCAGTTATGGTTTGCCTTCTGAAGTTGGGTTCAATTATTTCAATATCTTTCCGGTGGCTGTTCGATATTGTCCAGTTGACCAAATCCATCGGATATTCCTGCAGGTACCACACTGCTTCTTCGAGGTCGATTTCATCATCTTTTACCAGTGCAGTCATAATGTTCCACAAGCCCTCCTTTTCAGGACGTTCGTGTTCCCAATGGTCGATAATTGCCTCGCGGTATTTGGCTTTTAATGTATCGTTAAAAGCATAACGATAGAGCCCCCAGTAACCGCAGTAATACATTTCGTCGTCGGAGTGGTTCCAGCCATCCGATAACATTTTTGCCCAATCATCGGCATTTTCGTCCGAATACCCGATTTCAGCCATCGGCCTCATCAGGTTTTCGAGATAACCGTGTTCGTTCATCAGGTAAAATGCCGCCTCTTTGTATTTTTCCTTTTTGGTGAAATGATAGGCAGTCTGTAACATTCCGATATAATTGGAAGAGTTGATTTTGCGGTCGCCAACGTTTGTCGGGAATCCATTCACATATTTCGGGTTCCACTTGCCCCAAAGTGTTGGTTCGCCGTTCCAGTCGATAAGGTAATAATCGTTTTTAAGGGTATGCGACATCAGGGTATCAATCAGTTCAATTGCCTTTTCACGCAATTCGGGCACATCAACCAGTTCCGCAATAACGCCAAAAGCAAAAATATGCCCGATTGCCTCATCGCTGCTGGTTGTCGATTTCCAGTCCCACTCGGGGTCCCCGGTTGGCCGCCACGGTTTGTCGTGGTCGTTATATCCCGACCGTTGAAAAGATCTTGAAGGAAATCCTGATTTCATGGGGTTGATGGTGTAAAGCCGTTCCATGGCATCAAGAGATTCGCGAACATTTTGCAATGCCTCGTCCGATTTGGTAACCACATATCTGAAAGTTTCACCCGCCAGGTACATTGCGGTCCACAGCCCGTCGTTATCAGAATTTTCAAGTGTCCCGGTGGTAACATCGCCATTTTTCATTCCTCCCACAGTGGCGTTAAAACCTGTTCGGATGTGCCTTTCGCGCACCTGTTTGTCATAAAACATGGCCTTGTCGTATAATGTCATTTCCTTGAAAAATATTCTTCCCAATCCGCGGTTTGTCAATACCAAAACTGAATTTTCAGGGCCTTTGGAAATATGTACCACCGTATCCGAAGGCAGCCAGCGCTG
>JBBIVS010000426.1:0-3686 GCA_037439605.1 Draconibacterium sp.
CAACCGCGGCGGTGGCGGTCGCAGAGACGACAACCGTGGCGGTGGCGGTCGCAGAGACGACAACCGTGGCGGTGGCGGAAACCGTTGGTAATCTAAAACAAAAAGACATTAAGAAAGCTATCCGTCGGTTGATGGATGGCTTTTTTTATGCTTTGTTTACAAGGTTTTCATCCATGCTTCCGAATCTACCAAAACAGTGATACTGTTTGTTTTTATTGCAAAATTAAATCCGGGCTGAATACAAAAAGAACCATATTCACCTGAATTATTTAAAGCAATAAATCCAACCTGATGTTTCTGATAATCCGGAATTTTTTTGGCAATTCTTTTCACCGCCTGTTCACAGGCTTCCGATGGCGACATTCCTCCCCTCATCATTTCAACCACTAAAAACGAGCCTAAAGTTTTCATTACCAATTCACCTGTTCCGGTGGCAACAGCGCCTCCCACTTCACCGTCAACAAATAGCCCGGCGCCAATTATTGGAGAATCGCCTACCCTGCCGGGCATTTTATAACCCATACCGCTGGTTGTGCAGGCTCCCGAAATCCGGCCATCCTTGTCAATTGCCAGCATTCCAATGGTATCGTGGTTTTCTGTTTCCTGGTTTTCGATATTTATTTTTGTACTGAATTCCCGCTTTTCCTTCTTCCATTTTCTCCAGGCCTCCTTCATTTTTGGTGTAAGCAGGTTTTCTTTTTTAAAACCGTTTTTTAAAGCAAATTCCAAAGCACCTTTTCCACTCAGCATTACATGGGGGGTTTTTTCCATTACAAGCCGGGCAACCGAAATGGGGTGTTTAATATGTTCAAGATAAGTAACACTTCCTGCCCTACCCTTTTCGTCCATAATACAGGCATCGAGGGTAACTTTGCCGCTCGCATCGGGAATTCCCCCGTAGCCAACAGTAATTACCTCGGGGTCGCCTTCCGGAATGCGCACTCCGGCTTCAACCGCATCGAGCGAATGCCCGCCTGAAGAAAGAATTTTCCAGGCAGCCTCATTGGCCGGTAACCCATGATTCCATGTTGAAATGACAATCGGCAAATTGCTTTCCTTACTTTTTGTAAAAACCTGGGAAAAACCGTTTTTAACCATTGAAATGCCTGCAAATGCAAGCGAGCTTTTTACAACAAATAAACGTCGGGTAATCATATTCTCTTTTTAATTAACTTTTAATTTATTCGTTTGACACATTTTATTCGTTTGACACATTCTGCAGTGTTTTCCGGTATTTCGAAAAAACCACCGCCCTTGAAATGAATCCAAGGTATTTTCCTTCGTCGATAACAGCAAGATTGTACCTGCCCGAAGATTCAAATTTTTCAGCTACGATTTCCATATTATCATAAGGAGAAATAAAAAATTCGGGCATATACATTATATCTTTTACTTTCACCGAATCGTACAAATCGGGTTCAAAAATCAGGTTTTTCACTTCCGAAAGCTTCACCATTCCCTTTAACATGCCATTTTGATCAACCACAGGGAACAAATTTCTGTGCGACTGTGAAATGGCTTTTACCAAATCCCGCAGTGTTGCAGTGGGTAAAAGTACCTCAAAATCAGTTTCTATCAGTTGCTTTAATTTCATCAGCCTGAGTACCGCTTTATCTTTGTGATGTGTAATAAGTTCTCCGCTTTGTGCCAGTCGCTTGGTATAAATTGAATGTGGTTCGAACTTCATAATTGTTAGATATGCAACCGTGGCTGTAATAATAAGTGGTACAAACATAGCGTATCCGCTTGTAATTTCAGCAGTCAGAAATATCCCTGTCAAAGGGGCATGCATCACTGCTGCCATCATTCCGGCCATTCCGGCAAGTGCAAAATTGTCTTCGGGTAATCCAAGTTTGTAAAAAGTATTCAGCAACCTGACCATAAAAAATCCGCCGATTGCTCCCAGGAAAAGTGTTGGAGCAAAAATTCCGCCAATGCCACCTGAACCTGTTGTTGCTGACATTGCAAATACCTTAAAAATTAAAATTGCCGCCAGGAAAAGAAGCAAAACAAACTGATTATTCCTGAATTCAACAAAAATGGTATTATTCAGCAGGGTTTTACCTGCTCCCTGAAATATGGTGATTACCGTGGTGTAACCTTCACCCCAAAGCGGTGGAAAAATAAAAATGAGCAATCCCAATATAATCCCTCCTGACAATAAACGTAACATCCAGTTTTTAATGGAAGAAAATTTCAATTCAAGAAACATGGCCGAACGTGTAAAATAAAATCCCAGCAATCCCATAAAAATACCAAGCAATATATAATATTCTATGTTTCCGAATTGAAATGGAGAAATGCTGTTGAACCTTAACAACACTCCTTCGCCCATAAAAAACGAAGTCAGCGCGGTTGCAGAAACTGCCGAGATTAGAAGCGGAACCAAATAAGCCATCGTAAGGTCAATCATCAGCACTTCGAGTGTAAAAACTATACCGGCAATGGGTGCATTAAAAATACCTGCAATTGCCCCGGCAGCGCCACAACCAACCATTAATGTTACATATTTGTAATTTAGTTTAAATAACCTTGCAAGGTTTGAACCGATGGAAGCGCCGGTAAGCACAATAGGGGCTTCTGCCCCAACCGAACCACCTAACCCGATTGTTAGCGAACTGGCTACCATCGAACTGTATGAATTGTGGGGTTTTAACTTGCTGTTTTTCCGCGATATCGAAAACAAAATTCTGGCAACGCCATGACCGATATTGTCTTTTACAACATACTTCACAAAAAGTACCGTTAAAAAAATGCCAATCATCGGATAAATCAAATACCAGTAACTAATGGCGTCAATAGTAATCCATTTTGTAAGTTTCACCTCAACAAAGTGAATAAGGGTTTTAAGGACAAGCGCCGCCAAACCCGCAGCTAATCCAACAACAAGGCTTAAAATATAAATGAAGTTTCTCTCCTGTATATGTGCAATACGCCAGGCAATAGCCTTGTTTATCCAATTGCTTGAACTACGCCTTCCTAATATCCTGATTTTTCGAAACATTGATTATTATCCAATTCTGAAATTCCAATTCTTCGATTTTACGATAAAATTAATAAAACATCAGACTAACAACGTTGATATCGAAAACTATGCAGTAAATTTTTTGTTATTTAATCAATAATTCGAAAGAGACGTTTTAAAACTAATAAGAAATTAAAATTGAAAATCAGAATTACAGGTATTTCGGGATATCTCGGAAAAAATATTACAGAAGAATTAAAAGTCAGAGGTCATGAAATATTGGGAATTGAACGCAGATTAATTTACGGTTCTCTGACTAATCTTTCAAAAGAAATTGAAGGCACAGATGTTATCATCAATCTTGCAGGTGCACCAATTTTACAGCGATGGACAGAAAGAAAAAAAATACTGATTCATGAAAGCAGAGTGAGAACTACCCGGAACCTGGTAAAGGCAATTAACGCAATGCCTCCTGAAAAACAACCCAAAAAGTTGATTTCTGCATCGGCAATCGGGATATATAAATCAGGATTTTTACACGATGAAACCAGCGCCAGTTTTGATGATGGATTTGTTGGGAAAGTAGTACAGGACTGGGAAAATGCAACCAGCGAATTATCGGCGCACATTCAGAAAAATATTTTCAGAATCGGTTTGGTTTTGGGTAAAAATGCAAAAACAATTACAAACCTGTTATTACCCTATAAACTCGGTTTGGGCG
>JBBIVS010000427.1:0-3685 GCA_037439605.1 Draconibacterium sp.
ACTTACATTTAATTTAATATGGATTTAAAAGGTCTGCATCCCAATACAGAGGATTCATTCTTTTTTCACTTTACATCCTGTCCATTAAAATCTGTTCAATTTCCCGGTAACCGATATCGGCTTTTTCGCCAAGTTTATACAATCTTTTTTGGAAACGGGCTACAATTTTAACAACAGTTTCTTCCGTAACATCATATTCAGGTAGTTTTGTGGGCAACCCAACCGATTCGAAAAATTCAACCGTTTTTGCAATGGCGGCATCAATTTTTTCTTCATCGGTACCATCGGTTATGCCCCATATCCGTTTACCATATTGCAATATTTTATCCTTTTTGCTTTCCCTTTTAATGTTCATCACGCCCGGCAAAACAATGGCAAGGGTGCGTGCGTGATCAATTCCGTGAAATGCTGTAAGTTCGTGTCCAATCCCATGCGTGGCCCAATCCTGCGCAACGCCAACCCCGATTAGCCCGTTCAGCGCCATGGTTGCACTCAACATAAAGTTGGCGGCTGCATCGTAATCATTTCTGTTGGCCAAAACTTTAGGGCCTTCTTCAATCAAAGTAGTTAAAATACTTTCTGCAAACCTGTCCTGTAATGGCGAGTTTACATCGAAGGTAAGGTACTGTTCCATTACATGCACAAAAGCATCCACGATTCCGTTGGCAACTTGTCTGTGGGGAAGTGTAAAAACACATTGCGGGTCGAGAATGGAGAATTGCGGCATCACTTTACGCGAACTGAATGCCATTTTTTCGAGTGTCGAAACCCTTGTAATCACCGAATTTCCGTTCATTTCAGAACCTGTTGCCGGAAGTGTCAGCACTGCCCCAATCGGAATTGCATCTTCCACTTTTCGGCCTTTTACCAAAATATCCCACGGATCGCCATTTTTGTAAAGCGCTGCCGCAGCAATAAATTTGGTGGCATCCAACACCGAACCACCTCCAACCGATAACAGAAAATCAACATTTTCAGCTTTTACAATTTCAACAGCTTTCATGCATGTTTCGTAATGCGGGTTGGCTTCAATTCCGCCGAACTCCAGAAGTTCAACCCCCTTTAATGCATTCATCACCTGGTTATAAACACCATTCTTCCTGATGCTGCCACCTCCGTATGTCATCAAAATTTTAGCATTCACCGGAATTTCGTTTGCAACCTTCGAAATGGTGTCTTTACCAAAAATAATTTTTACAGGATTTTTGTATTCAAAATTATACATCGTTTTTTGTTTTAAATTTATTCATTTTTGTGCCCGATAAAAGTATTTCAAAATGACGGAAAAATCAAACGAAGAAAACCAGGTTCCTGAATTTCAAAAAATTATTGCAGGTTACCCTGACGACGAACTTCGGAGAGTGCTGAAAAAAAGAAAATTATATCAGAGAGAAGCTGCTGATTTTGCTGTACAGGAGGCAATCAGGCGCGGTATGATTTACTCTGAACAGGATTTATTTGCCAGGGAATTTAAAAATGAACCTGAAAAATTTTTGCTTTTCCCGGTCATCGAAAACGAAAAGGTAAGGGCAAAATTCAAAAAGAGCATTTCACGATCGTTGATGATATTAGGCGCTTTGCCCGCAGTTTGGGGCGGTATTCAAATTTTCGAAACACAAAACATCGAAGGTATTCTTATTATTATTTTCGGCGTAACCTGGAGTTTTACATCATTTCAACTGATGCACAAGTTAAAAATTAATCCGAAACTGATATATTTTATGTTTGCGCTTGCAGTTTTGGCAGTAGGTTATATTTTAAAAATCTTCATAAAACTTCATTCGTTAAACGCAGTCGATGTTCTTGTTGGAATAATAGCTGCCGGTTTTGTATTTTATGCCATCGGTTTTTTAAACAGCCTGAGAGATTGAAAGGTTTTTCCAAACTTAAAACTTTTAATATGCCGTTTATCTGTTAAAAGAGTCAGTTCATCGAATTTTGGTTTACTTTCAATGCGAATCGCGTATTTTTGATTTCCTGAAACTTTGAAATATTTTTACCATGAAACTAAAACTTTTGATTTCAACATTTTTCGCCCTCATTATTTCAGCCACAGTTTTTGCGCAGGAAGAGGACTCATGGCCTTCGAAGAATTATAAAATCGGTGAGTTTTCGCAAATCGCACTCGATGGCGGATTTAAGGTGTATTTAATACAGGGCGATGAATGTTCGGTGACGATTAAGGCAACCAATTCGGATGTGTTTGACAATATTAAAGTCAGAAATAACCGTAATGAAGCTTATATTCAAATGGATGCTTCAATTTTTCAATATCGCAGGGTGAGTTTGTATATCACATTCAAAACCCTCGAACAGTTAAAAATTGAAGGAGGAGTCAACCTGAAAACCAATGGTTATCTCGACCTTGCAAATTTTGATGTGCATATTGAAGGAGGGGCAAATGTTGATTTAAACATGAAAGCAGAAAACGTGAAGGTTTATGGTGAGGGAGGCTTTTTATTCGAATTGAAGGGAGTAGCCGAAAAACTGGATGTGATTATAAAAGGAGCAGGGCATGTGAGCGCAAGTGAGTTAAAAACAAAAGATGTAAGTTTTGTTGTGGCCGGATTTGGAACTGGAAGCGTTTATGCCACAAATACGCTTTACGCAAAAATTGAAGGCGTCGGGAAACTTCGTTACAAAGGTAAACCAAAAGTAGATCAATACATTGATGGATTGGGATCTGTGAAGCCTTACTGACAGTGAAAAGGAAATTAAAAAATAATATACCGATAAATCACAAAATTCATATTTTAAAATTTCAAAACCGGGTTGGCCTTTGTATCTATTTATGAACAAAATAATGAATAAAGAATAATAAAACAGTAACGTGGCAACCCGAAACTTTGAATTTCGAAACCTGAATATAGAACAGAGTATTAACTGCAACTGTTTACGCACCTATACTCTGAACTTGTAACTGAACTTCAAACCCGAAACTGCTACTGCCTATTCTTGCTGGTTACCGCCCGAACGACTAACTCCAAACTTTTTGTTATACAACATCTTTTACCACTCCAAAAAATAATTAAATTTGCGTTTCGTGTTCGTACACGGAAAATGATTTAAACCAACTTTTAATCATGAAAATCGATATCAAATGAAAAAAATCCTTTCTTTTTTGATGCTGTGCCTGTTCACCCTGAGTGGATTAATGGCTCAAACCGATGGTTGGGAAAGCTTGTTTAACGGAAAAGATCTTACCGGATGGAAACAACTGAACGGTGAAGCAAAATACACCGTTGAGAATGGTGTAATAGTTGGCACAACCGTATTAAACACTCCCAATTCGTTTATTTGCACGAAAAAAAACTATTCCGATTTTGTTTTCGAGGTCGATTTGCTGGTCGAGCCTGATATGAATTCCGGAATTCAGTTCCGCAGCGAAAGCAAGCCAGAGTATAACAATGGCCGTGTACATGGTTACCAGTGCGAGGTTGATCCTTCAGCACGTGCATGGAGCGGTGGAATATACGATGAAGCCCGCCGCGGATGGCTTTACACACTCGAGTTAAATCCAAAGGCGCAACCCGCCCTGAAAATGGGTGAGTGGAACCGTTATCGCATTGAATGCATTGGAAATTCAATTAAAACCTGGATAAATGATGTTCCATGCGCACATGTTATCGACGATATGACTCCGTCCGGATTTATTGCCCTTCAGGTTCACGGAATTGGCAACAAC
>JBBIVS010000428.1:0-1612 GCA_037439605.1 Draconibacterium sp.
CTGATGCCCGACATTTTGAAGGTTTCGCTCCGGTTCGACAAAGCCATTTTAAAACAAATGCTTAATTATGGTTTTCCTATCTTAATTGTGGGAATTGCCGGTATGCTTAGTCAGGGAATTGATAAAATTCTGATTCCGTTTTTGTTGCCCGAATCGCAGCAACCCATGGAACAATTGGGAATTTACGGTGCCAACTTTAAAATGGCTGTCTTAATGAACATGTTTATTCAGGCTTTCAGATATGCTTTCGAACCGTTTTTCTTTGCCAGGGGAAATGCAAAGGAAGACCCGCTTGTTTATGCAAAGGTGATGAATTATTTCGTTATTTTCGGGTTGTTTCTGTTTCTTGGAATGACAATGTATATTGATATTCTGAAGGTTATCATCGATAAACAGTATCATTCGGGATTGAAAGTGCTCCCCATAATTTTAATGGCAAACCTCATTTACGGAATGTACTATACTCAATCGCTGTGGTACAAAGTAACCGACAAAACAAAATACGGCGCATATCAAAGTATCATAGAGGCAATTGTGGCAATTTCGCTGAATATTCTTTTAATTCCTTTATATGGTTATATGGGTTCGGCAGTGGCGCTTATTACAAGTTATCTTGTGGTTTTAACCATTTCCTATTTCCTGGGCCAGAAATACTACCCGGTTCCCTACAATCTCAAAAAAATAGCGGTTTATTTTCTTATTGCAATGGCGTTATATACGCTTTCAACGCTGTTTATAACTTCAAGTTCGATGGTGAATTATGCAGTTGGAACACTGTTCATTGGCATTTTTGCAGCCGTTGTTTTTGCTTTCGAAAAAAATGAATTAAGAGGATTATTTAAAATAAATAAAAAGAAATAAGTACCAAAATCTATTAAATTTGCATGGATGAAAGATTTTAAAAATAAAATTATTGCAGTAGCCAGCGATCATGCAGGATTTGAAAGAAAACAGGCCGTTTTAGCCTGGTTCAGGGAAAAAGGAATCAAGTATCATGATTTTGGTTGTTATTCTGCTGAACCGGTTGATTATCCTGAATTTGCCCATGCCATTGGTGCAGCAATCGATAAAGGTGAATTTGAAATAGGTATCACATTTTGCGGTAGCGGACAGGGAATCAGCATAGCAGCAAACAAACATCAGAATGTGCGATCGGCAACCTGTTGGATACCCGAAATTGCTGCGCTCGCAAAGCAACATAACGATGCAAATATTTGTGCCATTCCAGGAAGATATACGACCGACGAACAGGCAATAGCAATTGCAGAAGCATTTTTAAATGCCGAATTCGAAGGAGGGCGTCATGCGCGCAGAACGGAAAAAATACCGTTAAAGTAAACGATGCCTGATAATAAAAACATATTTCTTGAAGATTCAAAAATCGCATTCGATAAGAAACACCGGAAAACTATTAATTTTAATATTTCGAGGTACGATGAAGCGGTTTCAAGGGGAAAACTGCGTTACAGAAATTTCGAAGTGGCTAAGCAAATGGCATCGCATGTAAAAGACAAAGTGGTTGCCAACCTCGCAAATTATCTCGAAGAGTTTGAAAAAAATGCCCTTAAAAACAATATTCAGTTGATTTGGGCGCGCAACAGCAAAGAAGCTG
>JBBIVS010000428.1:1700-3663 GCA_037439605.1 Draconibacterium sp.
TGAACGAAAATCTCGAAAAAAATGGATTCGAGCCTGTTGAAACCGATTTGGGCGAGTTTATCGTTCAGGTAGCCGGTGAAAAACCATATCACATTTTAACCCCGGCAATGCACAAATCGAAAGAAGATGTTGCAAAACTTTTCAACGAAAAATTTAATACACCGCCTGAATCAACCCCAACTGAATTAACACTTTACGTGCGCGAAAAACTCCGTGAAAAATTTACATCGGCCGAAGTGGGAGTTACCGGCGCCAACTTTTTAATAGCCGACACCGGTGGAATTATTTTGACTGAAAACGAGGGAAACGGTTTTATGTCGGTGGCATTTCCAAAAGTGCACATTGTAATTACCGGTATCGAAAAAATTCTGCCGTCAATCGGCGATTTGCCTTTGTTTTTGCCACTTTTGGCTGCACATGGGACAGGGCAGCAGGTTACCGTTTACAACTCATTAATCACCGGCCCCAAAAAACCCGGCGAAGCAAATGGCCCGGAAAAAATGTTTGTGGTGTTGCTCGATAACAACCGAACCAAAATTGCCGCCGAAAAAGAACATTACAAAGCCTTGAAATGTATCCGGTGCGGCGCCTGTTTAAATGCCTGTCCCATTTATAAAAATGTGGGCGGATATACTTACGCAGCAACTTATACTGGTCCGATTGGTTCGGTTATAACACCCTTTATGAATGGGTTTGACGAATACAATCATTTAAGTTATGCCTGTACGGTGTGCGGCGCCTGCACCGAAGTTTGCCCCGTAAAAATTCCTTTGCACGATTTATTATTGCTCAACCGCAAATTCACTGTTGAACAAAACCTGGGCACTGTTGGTTGGAATACCGGCATGAAAGCGTATGAATGGGCTTTTAAAAGGCGAAAAAGACTTGATTCTGTTAATGGAACAATAAAAAACCAGTTGGTTAAAACAAATAAAAATGTACTTGGCAGTGAAAAGGAATTTCCTGCCTTTGCCAAACAATCATTTAGTACTGCATGGAAGTCAAATTTAAAATTATAAAATTATGTTATCGAACACTTGTAAATATGCGTTAAGGGCATTGATTTACCTCGGAAAATATTCCGAAGAAAACTCAAGGATTGGTATTAAAAAAATATCGGAGGATTTGCAGTTGTCATCTCCCTTTTTGGGAAAAATCCTTCAAAACCTGGTAAAGCAAAAATTGCTGGTTTCAACAAAAGGGCCAAATGGCGGTTTTGCACTGGGTAAAAAAGCTCAGAATATAACGCTTTGGGATATTGTTATAAAAGTTGACGGTGAGGAATTTTTTACCAACTGTTTGATTACACTCGAACCATGTAAAACTCACGATCCTTCAAAACCATTATGCCCAATTCACTCGCAGTATGACAAACTGCGCAAGGATATTTGTACCTTTTACAAAGACACTACTTTGGCAATCATCAGCCAGGATATCGACAAATACGAGGAATTTGTTAAACTTTAAAAAAGTACTTCCCACTTTCGGCCTGAAACAAAAAGGGAATAAAAAATAACCGATCCGATTATTCCGGTTGTGTTGGCAAAAAAGTCGTAAATATCGCTGCTGCGCGAAGTGGAAATTACATGCTGGCCTATCTCGAGCAAAGCGCTTAATGCAATTGAAATAAGAGGTGCTATAATGTAATGTCTGTATTTTAATTTTTTCAGGGGACTGATGAGCAACACGCAAAAAACAAAAAAAAGCCCAAAATGAACAAGTTTGTCAAAATGCGGAATTTTTAAAAATGGATTAATCGGTAAATCGCCTGCCGGAATAAAAAGTGCGTAGCAAATAATTGCCAGCCATAACAAGGGTTTCCAGAAATATGTAATCTTCATTCCGCGTTTTGTGTTATTAAATACCAACCATCTGCAATGTTGATTGGTTTGCAATATTAACCAATTTTGGGCAATCAGAATATTTAACAAAAAAGAAAAATAAAAATGGCCGGAATTTACAT
>JBBIVS010000429.1:0-236 GCA_037439605.1 Draconibacterium sp.
AATTTACAGATCCTATCCGTAGAATTAGAGGTCAAATAAAATGAGAAAAATGACCAACTCTCTTCCTGCCCGCATTGAACAGATCAACCCGAAGAAACTCAAGCGGGTGGCAGCAATGTTTTTGGCTTTTCCCATCTTAGTGCTCGTGATCATTGGGGGGATTTACATTGCATACTGGAGAACGTCTCCATTGATTCGTTTCACCCACATGCTATGGGTCTTGGGGTTTTGGATGG
>JBBIVS010000429.1:267-3654 GCA_037439605.1 Draconibacterium sp.
CATACTTCCTGCACGGCTAAGGATCGGCAAGCCGGTGCAGATTCTTATATTTGCCTTCTTCTCCCTCTCTCTCGCAATCCACTTCACGCCTGTATTCCGATTCACAGCCCTGTTTCCGGATCAATCAGGGTTGATCCTGCCCGCAGCAGCCGGCGGTGTGAACCTCATAACCAGTTGGCTGCTTGTTTTTCGATTTCGAAACAGTGTAATTTCCTGGTTTTTACAAATCCGTATTTTTCATACAAGTTGATGGCTGGCGTGTTATTTTCAAGTACTTCCAACACAAATCTGCTGATACCTTTTCCCTTCAGAAATTGTAAAAGTTCTTTCAGCATCATTTCTCCGATTCCTTTGCGCTGGTATGCTTTTATCACACCAGTGCCACCGTCGTAGCAAACTTTTTGTCCGGCAATTTCGCGGTAGCCTGTCAGAATGAACCCAACCAGCAAGTCGCCATCAAAACAACCCACCGAAAAATCAGGGTTCAAATCGCGCGTTTTCATCATTTCAACCAGCTTTTCCAAAGGCATGTCGATTCGAACTTCGTACTCCGAAAAAGCATCGGTAAATGCCTCGTGAATCTTTTCCACCGGTGTCCCGGTAAGCACTTTAATCTGTAAATTATTCATTATAATACTTTTTTAACTCCGGGAATCAATCGTAATAAATAGGAAATGGTAAAACAAAAAGCCGGCGCCAGCAGGCAAACAGCCAGAAATTTTGCAAAGGGCGGAACCTGCAAAGGTTCGAGTAAAATGGTTGTTGCAACCACTAATACCGGGTGGATAATGTACGCAGCGTAACTGTTTACCGAAAGCAAGGTTACGAGCCTGTTTTCGCGGTTCAGGTATTTACGGGCTGCCAGCAGAAAAAACAGGCTGAATCCGGTACAGACGATTGCTTCCCAGGTGGTTAGCACCAGCGACCGGATGTGAAACCCGCCAATAAATTCATTCATCAGCGCGGGGTCTTTTATGATGGACAACCAGGCAAAAATGACAACCGGGATTATCAGGATTGATGTGATAAACCAGCCAGTTGCGGTTTTTAACGACATGTTTTCAAGCCAGTTTTTACGGCGGGCAATAATTCCGAGCAGGTAGAAAGCCGTGTAAAGCGTAAAATACCCGAATTGCAAACCCATGAAATTTTTCCCGCCAATCGGGTAAATAATACGCACCGCAAAGGCAATTACAGCCAATGCAACTACAAAAAACAGTATTTGCCGGTTACGCGGCGCAACATAGGATAAAGTATAAACAAAGCGTGGTTTCAGATATTTCCGGTACAAGGCATAAACTGTTTCGAAAACCAGCAACGAAAATACAAACCACAGATGCGATGTATTGGGATATCTGATGTTGCTGGTGATAATATACTGAACGAGGCTTCCAGGATGTAATTCCCTGTGAACATCGATAAAATAAAGCAAGGTTGGATTTACGAGCGTGCAATAAATTACGAGCGGAATCCCCAGACGGATAAACCGGTTTTTCAGAAATCCGGCAAACCCTTTTTTGTCGTACGAACCGGGCATAAAATAAGCCGAAATAAGGAAAAACAGGCTCATAAAATAGGCCTGGTTAATGGTCAGCATCACCGAAAGCGCGAGTTGCGGCCAGCCTGAAATGGTTTCAGGCGAAATGTAACACCAGCCCCCCGAAGCGCCGTAGCCAATGGCTGTATGATGAATGATTACCAGGATGGTAAGCGCCACCCTCAGGTAATCGATAAAATTCTCACGCTTCATGCTAATTTCCCGCTGAAACCAATGATACAACCTATTTTCGATTTGTACAAGGCATATTGTTTGCCAAAAACCTTCAACAGTTGCAATTCTTCACTGCGAACCAGCAACGATGTGGCAATGCCCATAGCGAGTGCTGCTGCTAAAAATATCCAGTTGTTGCAGATTATTCCGGTTGCAGGAAGAATGAAAACCACCCAGGAGGCATAAATCGGGTTTCGCGAGAAAGCATATACGCCGTTGGTGATGAGTTTCCCTTTTGGAAAATTAATGATAAACTGTGTCAAAGCAGTAATGAAAAGCGAAATTCCGGCAATCAGCCAAATCCAGCCAATGGTAACCGCTGTATTCCCGGGGTCTGTAACTATTTCAGCGAAAGTGGTTTTCCTGATTTCGCAATAAACTGCAGCCGCCAGAAAAGGTGCGGTTGCTTGCATAATTCGTGGACCAACACCGCGGGCGTCGAGACCCGATGCTGAGATAAAAAAGTTTTTCATTTTTTCAGGTTTTATTGTTTTGATTTTTTTAATAGCTATTACTTACCCTAATGAATTTGCATAAAGCACATTTTTTGAAGAAGTATTTCTTGTACTTTTTCGCGGAATTCGTTCAAGCTGAATCCTGCCCAGATCGTTCTGCAAATCTCCCTCCTTTATGGTTACCGTTTGCAGCTTTTTTGCTGCAAAACCATCGAGGCTAATCTTCAGGTAATAATCGCCGGGTTTCAGCATCGAAAAATAAAATTCGCCCTTGCTGTTGGTTATTGTGCCCACAACAAGAGTGGAATCGATGGCTGAAAAAAGTTCAACCGAAGCAAAGGCAAGCAGTTGTCCGGTTATTATTTCGGAGATGCGGCCACAAATGCGGCCCTGGTCGGAGATGGTGATTGTTTTCATGGCTTTTGAGGCGCCTGCAGTCATCATGGCAATGACCGCTAAAACCATCATGGTTAAAAATGTAGTTGACTTCATTGTTCCTGTTGTTTTCTGTTTTTGTTTTCTGACAGTATAAAATTCCTGAATCTTTTCGAACCGCACCAAATTTTTCAGGTGAACGTGCGAAATTTAAAGACGAATGGCGAAGAAGTTTGATTGAGTGTAAAAAGTAATTGGATTGAAAAAGCAATGCGTGATGCTACAATGCGTGAATGCATGAATTGAATAATGGGTGAATGAGGAATTATGAAAAAAGCAGAAAACCCTAAAAGGCACGCCTGCCAGACCGACAAAAAGAATTCGCGAGCTTATCTGATTGATGCTGGTCAGGCGGGAACGGATTCTTTCGGGTAGGGTTGGATTTTAATAACCCCGGGTTTCAACCCGGGGACTTGATGCCTGTCCAAACCCTGCCCGTTGTTTGAAAAACTGATGCTGTGAAATGGTTCCCGATTATGCTTGGGAAGAAGGTTAAATGAGTTTGAAAAGTGAATGAGTAATTTACCGGAAAACATGTGAGGGAATGATTTCGCTACTTTCGATAGCTGCTTTCACGATTTTATCGGTGGTTACAGGCAACCGTAAATCCACAGCCCATTTCAACATAAGAAAATCCTGTGCCTGAACAGCGCCCAGCCAACCAACCACTTCTTTTACAGTTTTTAGATTTGAGCCGGAGATTTGCTGGTTTGCAAGCCGGTGAAG
>JBBIVS010000430.1:0-3644 GCA_037439605.1 Draconibacterium sp.
GCTGATCGACCATTTCCTGCCGGACTTCCCCGGCATCGCCAACCACGCGGTTGCGCACAATCCCGCGTAAAGTGTTAAATCCACCCAACCCTTCAGAAGTTACATTCTTTAACTCCGAAACCACCATAGTTGTCTGGTAATAAAACGGTGTATGACCAGCAATAGTGGTTTGGTAATTCAGTCGGTAAGCAAACGACAAATCATCTTTAATAATGGTAAAGTATTGACGATGGGTTAAACTAAGTTTGGCAAATGAACTTTCGGCGCCCAAAAATCCGGGGGCCCCTTCAATCACTGCTTCTGTCCATATTCCGCGCATCGGGTTGGGACGATGGTCGCGGCTGTCGTAAACCAAACCGGCTTTTAACCCGGGCACAAATCCACCATCGGCTTCTTCTTCAGGAATGATGCCCCATTCCTGATATTTTTGATATAATCCGGGTTGTTGCTGATGGGTTGGCAATTTATCTTCCTCATCCTTACCTTTGTTCAGTTTATCAACGTCAACCAATCCGGTTTTGAAATTTAAAAGGTTAATTCCGCCTATCCATTTTATTTTATCGCCCGAGAGGTTTCCCTGCAAATCGACTTTAAAACGGAACATTCTCCGGTCGTATTTATAGAACATGCGGGTTTTGTAGTTGGGGTCTTCATCGTCAATCCAATCGTAATTTACTTTGGCATCGTAACCATTGTAACCAAAAAAATCGTAAGCCTGATCCGTTAAATAACTGATATCAGCCGATGTTTGCAATCCTTTAATCAGTTTATCCGAGTCGTAGTAAAACCGGTTGATTCCACTTCCCTTGGTGTACCGCGACCATTCGAAATAAAATTTATGGTCGTATTTTGGGTAGCGGCTGCCATCGCCGTATTGGTACAAATCAACCAGCGCGCCATACTGAAAACCGAGGTCGGTATCGAATGTAACGGTAGGCAGAGCGCCAAAATTCCAGCCATCTTTGGTTACCTGATTTTTCCCTTTTTGCGCCATTATCCCTGTTATTACAAATATCAACAAAATGAAAAGAGATGTTTTTTTCATATTTTACTTTATTTAATGTTTAATTTTCAGAATGTAATGTTTAGTTTTTGAATCAATTAGCTTTTTACTTTCCTGAAACAATTTTTATAAATTCCTCCCTCCGGTTTCCCTGCCCATCGATTAGACCAAAACTACTGCTTTTATAATTCCAATTGGCGTAACCAATTCCGTTTTCTTCTAACAGGTTGATCATATCCTGGTACCAGCGCAACATGTCATCCTGCGGAGGCCCTTCAATAATTCCAAATTCGCCGCAATACAGGGGCAAGCCCAGTTCTTTGGCTTTTTGAATGGGTTTTTGCCACTGCTCCAAAATCCAGGCTCTGTTATAAACTTTACCCACTTGTCCGGTAACAATCGGCTTCATTTCTTCCGGTAACTGGTCGAATTCTGACTTGGTGAGAATCGTATCGGGATAATGAACCGGCCCGGTATAACCTTTCAAATGTGTCCAGCTTGCATTCCAGTGGGTAAGCAAAAAAGGTTCGTAAAAATGGAAACTCAGCAGAATGTTCGGGTCGTTTACAGGTATTTTTAATACATCGAAAGTATGCGCGCTTTGCCATTTATTAGAACCGATTACAATGGTCCGCTTCGGTTCAGGTTCGCGAATTGCCTTTACTGCGTTTGCAACCAGGTTATTCCACAGTTCCGGGTCATCGGCCACGGCTTCGTTCATCAGTTCGTAGGCAACCATCGAATTGGGGTATTTTTTGAGCGTTTTGGAAAGATCGCGCCACAAATCATAAAACTTTTCCTGTTCGGTAGGGTCGGTCCACAACGGCTTTACGTCGGCGTTAAAATGGTGCGAACGCAAAATGTGCAAATCAACAATTACGCGCAGGTTGTTTTCGATGCACCAGTCAATACAGTTTGTCATCAGCAGAAATGCATCATCGTGGCGGGCGCCGTTTTCGTCCCACATCTGTTCCTCGTCAATTGGCAGGCGCAAGTGGTCGAAACCCATTTCGGCACAGGCGATCACATCGGCTTTGGTAAAAAACAGTTCGCGTTCAACACCGCGGGCACGGCTTTGCGATAGCCAGTGTGCAATGTTTGTTCCCCTGAAAACTTCGAACTTTTCCGGCGCTTTGGGTTGGCAACTTAAAACTAACAGTGCAATCAGAAACAGAAAAAGATTTTTCATAATGTATATGGTTTAGATATTATTAAGGAGTTAAATGTAGCTATTTGCTGACACAAAAAAAAGGGCAACCATGATTTGTTGCCCCTAACTAATTTAAAACATCGAACGTATGAAAAAAAGAAAGGAAAAAAACTGCCTGTTCGGATCCTTAAATCTTATACAGGCAGCCTTTTCTCTAACTATCAAAGACCAAAGTTTCTTACCACCTTTGGTTAACCATTCTGATTAATTAATATCCCAGAAAATTTTATTAGAAATTTTGTCGTTGGCGCTTACAGCATTATAGTTTTCAGTGTTGTAAGTTTTTTCGCTGTCGGGATAAAACCAACGGGTTGGCGGCAGTTTCTGAGGATCGGCATTGTCAACCCAGAAACTCAGTTGCGGAACATTCAAACGCCTTACTTCAGACCAGTTTTCGAGAGGCTGAATAACACTGTAATCAATCCATTTCTGCGTGCCAATTAAAGCAAGTTTGGCCTGCTTTGTTGCAGCGTTGCTCCAGCTAACGGCGTTTTTTGCAAGATAATCGGCAATTTGCGCATCAGTTGGGGCAGTAGCAGCGCCCGACTGGTTGTTATTACTTACCGAACGGTAGAGAAAGTAATTTTTGATAGAATTGGCGACACCAGCTTCGTACGCAGCTTTGGCTGCAGCATCATTATTCGCATTTAAATAACCTTCAGCGGCGAGGAAATTTGCTTCCGAGGCATTTACCAAAACCCCCGGGAAAAACTGGTTACGGCTTATGGTTGACCAATTGTAACGTGAAATAGTGTTGGTCAGAATAGCTGCTTCCTGATCGCCGGAAGTTGCCAAAGGATCAAGTCCCCTAAAAATACCTTTTGCTGAATCTCCGGGCTGAAACATAATCCCCAGCCGTGGATCGTTGTTTGCATTCATGTGATCGATGATTGCTTTGCCAGCCAGATTTCCGTTCCAGTCTTCCAAACCTGTCCTGAAACCCTGTGAGTTGATTGGCGTATTTAAATCATGAATTTTAATCTGAATATTTTCATCATTTTTCGTCACAATCGGATAAGAAGAAGGATTGTTCAGAATTGCATTTACTTCGGAATTTACCCTCGACTGAAAAGAGGCCACACCCGAAACACGCAAAAGCATTCTTAAACGCAGCGAGTTACAATATCTTTTCCATTTTGTTACATCGCCTTTGTTAACAATGTCCTGGGTTTTGAATCCGGCCAGTATCCCCGACTTAATATTCAGTGTATTCAGTTCATCGGCAAAAGCTTTCAAATCGTCGAGCATTTTAGTATAAATATCCTCTGCTTTGTCATATTTTGGCAGCGAAGCTTTATAATCTCCTTTGTTTGCAATAATTTTACCTGCTTCCGACCATGGAACATCTCCATGCAAATCGACCACTTTCTGCAAAGCGTCGTACATGTAAATTGTTGCCGCAATCATATATATCCTGCGGTCAGCTTTATC
>JBBIVS010000431.1:0-3641 GCA_037439605.1 Draconibacterium sp.
AATTTACAAAACAATATTATACTAATTTAGCTGCGTAATATGAGAACTGCACCCTAAGGTTTAAAGTTATTATTTCTTTTAATTGACTCACCCTCTTCTCCCTTTTTGCCCTCAGAGAGGGACGATTCGTCGGCAGACGAATCAGGGTGAATGAAAAGAACGAGATTAATATTCAAACCGCTACTCATAAATATCTCCCTGTAATACTTTCCGGGTTTGCTTTAATTTGTTGCGGTGTTCCTTCGGCCATTACACGGCCGCCGGCATTTCCGCCTTCGGGTCCCATATCAATTATCCAGTCGGCTCGTTTAATGATGTCGATGTTGTGTTCGATAATAATGACCGTATTTTTGTTCTCCACCAGCTTTTTTACAATCAGGTAAAACATCTCAATATCCGACCGGTGCAGCCCGGTGGTGGGTTCGTCCACGATATAAATGCTGCTGGAATTCTGTAATTCGGCGGCAATTTTCAGCCGTTGCGATTCGCCACCCGAAAGCGAACTGAGCGTTTGCCCCAGTTTCAGGTAACCAAGCCCCACTTCTTTTAATAACTGCAATTGCCGGTTGATTTTTGGCGAGCTGAAAAACTTTAGCGCTTCGTTTACTGAAAGGTCAAGCACTTCGGCAATGTTTTTTCCCCGGTATTTTAGTTCCAAAACTTCGGCGTGATAACGTTTCCCCTCGCATTCGTCGCACTGCGATTTCACTGCATCGATAAAATTGAGTTCGTAACTGATAAAACCCTGGCCGTTGCATTTGGGGCAGGCGCCTTTGCTGTTAAAACTGAAAAGCGATGCCTCGGAGCGGGTGGCTTCGGCAAACTCTTTTCGAATCTGGTCGAAAATGCCGGTGAAAGTAACCGGGTTGGCGCGCGACGATTTCCCGATGGGCGACTGGTCAATCACCACTGCCTCGGGGTGTTGCGGCAGAAAACATTCGTGAATCAGCGTGCTTTTTCCACTTCCCGAAACACCGGTCACGCAGGTTAGCACACCTTTGGGAATCTTTACCGAAACATTTTTCAGGTTGTTCAGGCTGGCATTTTTTATTTCGAAGAAATCGCTGGCATTTCGTGAATGACCGTTCAGCGGGATTTCGGTATGAAGGTATTTGCCGGTAACACTTTCAGTGTGAATGATTTCTACCGTTGGGCCGTTAAAAACCACTTTTCCGCCGTTGACACCAGCGCCGGGACCGAGGTCAAGAATCCACTCGCAATTCCGGATAACTTCGGGGTCGTGTTCCACCACAAAAACGCTGTTGCCACGGTTTTTCAGTTCATACAACAGCGAAATCAGTTTTTCGGTGTCGCGCGGGTGTAGTCCGGTAGTGGGTTCATCCATAACATACAGAAGGGCAACAAGATTGCAGTCGAGCTGCCGCGCCATTTTTACGCGCTGCGATTCTCCGCCCGACAAAGTTCCCACCGGCCGTTCGAGACTCAAATAACCCACCCCGATGTGAATGAGTTGTTCCAACACAAAAATGGCTTTCCGGGTGATGGGAATGGCCATTTCATCATCAATTCCTTTCAGGAAGTCAAGTACTTCGGGCAACTCCCAACGGCAAACCTCGTCGATAGAAACGCCGTTGAGTTTTACATTCCGAGCTGCTTCGCTGATTCGCGAACCATTACATTCCGCACAGGTTTCGTATTTGAAAAAGCGGAGGTAAGCATTTTTGTCTTCCTCGCTGGCTTCGTCTTCGCCTTTTTCGGCCATCGAGCGTTCCAATTTCCGCGCAAGTCCTTCAAATGTGCGGTTGTACGAAAGTTTTTCTTTCGAACCCTGAATTTTGAAAGGTTCGGAATAAAGCAGCAGGTTGAGTTCTTCGGGTGTGAAATCCTTCAGTTTCTTTTCTGTATCAACAACACGCAGGTTGATGAGTTCATTCCACAAAAAACTGCCTGGTTTGTAATGAATGTGCAGGATTCCACTCTCGCGGATGGATTTTTCCATGTCAAGGAAGAGTGACAAATCGATTTTGGCGACTTTCCCCAGTCCGTGACAATGTGGGCACATTCCCTGCGGATGGTTAAACGAAAACAAAAATGATGCGCCGATAAACGGTTTGCCAACCCGCGAAAACAAAAGCCGCAGGTAGGTATTTACTTCGGTTGCCGTGCCCACCGTGCTGCGCAGGTTGTTGCCCATCTTTTTCTGGTCGATAACCATCGCGGTTGACAGGTGCAGAATGTCGTCCACATCGGGACGCGAAAGTTTGGGAAGCCGTTTGCGCGCAAAAGTGGAGAAAGTTTCGATGAGTTGCCGCTGCGCCTCGGTGTAAATGGTGTCGAACAGCAGCGACGATTTGCCCGAGCCCGAAACCCCTGTAAAAGCCACCACTTTGTGTTTCGGGATTTCCACCGAAATATTTTTCAGGTTGTTGGTGTGTGCGTTTCTGATGATGATTTTCTGAAAATTGTTTTCCATGTTTTTATTGTTTGGCGGTTACCTGTTCGAGGTAGTTTTCGGCCCATTCAATTTCGGCTTTGTAAAGGTACTGTGGCCGCACTGCCAGCGCCATCCGGTGAACCGGACAGTTCTCACCTTCGAGGTATTTTTGCAGTTCGCCATAACCGGTCAGCAATTCCCGGAGCTTTTTGATGTAGGCATTGATACTCCAAACTTTTTGCTCGTCAGTCAGCACATTCAGGTTCGAAACGGCCAGGTCGATATCCCAGCGATGGTGGTCGAACTCCGAAAAAAGTCCCGATATTTCGCCGTTCAACCGCACTTTGCCAAGGTCGGAAAGCGAGTAAACTTTTTGCGCCACGTTGTTTGTCGATTGTTTAACCTCGCAGATTATCAAACCTTTTTCTTCCAGTTTTTTCAGGATTTTGTACACCGAAGACATCGAAATCTCGGTCCAGTAACGCATGTCGCGCATCCTGATTTCGTGTTCAAGGTCGTACCCGTGCATCGGGCGTTCGGATAACAAACCCAGCACGGCAATTTCTTTGTTTCCCAATTTTTCGCTCATATGTTGTAATGTTATAATATTTAATTATGAGGCAAATATAGAAAGTTTTTCTAATATTGTAATGTTACAATATTAATATTTTCATTAAGAAAAATCAGATGCCAGAGGCATCAAATGTTTATAGAATAAGATACAGGTACAGGTATCAGTTCGACTCCGGCTGGAGTCGAATATTTCGGGTATTGAATTTTCTATAAATATGTAAACCCTCCGGGTTTAAAGCAGTCATTCAATTAACATCGATGCGATGTAAACTTCCCTTTTAACCAATCGCATTCACCCCTTTTTCTCTCAGTTTCCTGACAGAAGCAGCAGAGACTTTATTTTCTGTTAAATCAACAAATTCAAGCTTTTCGAGCGAAAACAGCGGCGAAATGTCCTGGACCCGGTTGTTGGCGAGGTTGAGTTCGCGCAGGTTGGTGAGGTATTCCAGCGAATCTAAAAATACAATCCGGTTATCCGAAAGATTCAGCATTTCAATCATCCCGAGGTTTTCGAGGTGGCGCAGGTCGTCAATAAAATTGTCCGACAAATCAACATTCACAGCGTGAAGACAATACTGGATTCCGTCAAGGTCGCCGATGTCGGACGAAGCCATTTCAAACTCGTCAATGTCTTCCAGATAGTATGCCTGAAAACTGATTTTTGTGTGTCCGT
>JBBIVS010000432.1:0-3637 GCA_037439605.1 Draconibacterium sp.
TATCTGCCAGAACCGGCCCAAATCAACATATTCGTAACCCTGATGGCCAAACCAGAAATTCTGAACCAATCCAAGTTTCTGCATTACACCCATCCACTGTCCGGCCAGCGAACCAACCACAATTACAAACAGTGCAAGAAACAGAAAATTAACACCGAGTTTCTGAAATTTTGGTTCAACACCGGAAATTGCCGGTGCATAATACAAACCAGTTGCCAGCCATGAAGTTGCAATCCAGAAAATAGCAATCTGAATGTGCCAGGTGCGCGAAACCGAATAAGGCAGCCACTCGGAAAGTGGAAGTCCGTAAAATGCCTGTCCTTCAACACCGTAATGTGCTGTAATTACTCCCATAATCACCTGTACCAGCAGCAGTGCGGAAACTGTCCAGAAATACTTGACTGTAGCCTTTTGCGAAGGAGTTTGTTTTTCGCCTAACAGCGGGAATATTTTCGGAGCTTCTTCATCTTCATTTTTGCGTTTTGCATAATATAAAACCATCAAACCGATACCGGCAAGCAGAATAATAACACTGAAACCCGTCCACAAGTGCATTGATCCGGTGGGCTTGTTTGCCACAAGATCTTCGGCAGGCCAGTTATTGGTGTAGGTAATATCCTGTCCGGGACGTTCGGTAACGCAAGCCCATGAAATCCAGAAGAAAAATGCATTCAGCAACCTTACTCTTTCCGGGTCTTTCAGCGAATTTTCAGGAATGCTGTATGCATCGCGCAAATGCGCCAGGGCCGGGTCGTTGGTAAATAATCCGCCATAAAACCTGTTGTTGCTGGCAATCGCCTCAGCCCTGAGATTTGAAACGGTTATTGTATTTTTCGCTTTGTCATAAGTATTTGTCCTTAAATCTTTTTGTAAAAGAACCTTTAGCGATGCCTGTTTCTCTGCGCTAACCTGCGCATACGGAACTCCCTCGGTTTGCATTGCAAGTTTGTCGAGGATGAAAACCGCTTCCCTGTGAAGCCAGTCGGCGCTCCAATCGGGCGCCTGGTAAGCTCCGTGTCCCCAAACAGTTCCAATCTCCTGTCCACCAAGCGACTGCCAGACATTCTGTCCGTCCTTAATATCCTGCCCTGTAAAAAGTACGCGACCGTCTTCAGTTTCAACTTTGTCAGGAATTGGCGGAGCTTCACGGTAAATTTCCCTTCCATAATACCCCAAAACTCCGAACGAGATTACCATAACTGCAATAAAACCAAACCATAATTTTTTTGTGCTCATTTCTTTAAATTTATTATTCGTGATTAGATAGCTAATTGAAGCGCTTTCGGGAAAAGGATATTATTTTCGAGATGCACATGCGTATGTAAATCATCCTCAAACTGTTCGAGCAGTTTAAATGCAACCCTGTATGTATTGCAGCCATCTTCGGGAACTTTGTAACCTTTTGTAATCCGGTTGATTTCGTCCATTGCGCCGCCTGCAAATTCATGCTCATCCGCCATGCACGTTATTTCAGAAACTATGGTTTTTTTGGCAGTTGCTGAATTTGTATTAATTACTTCCTGAATCGCCGGGAAAAGTACATCCTCTTCATTTTTCAGATGCTGAAGCAATTCATCGTTTATTTTTACAAATAAATCGGCAACATCAACCAACTCGGGATGATTTTCTCCATGTACCGATGCAATTTTTTGAGTGTAAAAAACGAGTTCCGGTAAATTTTTCAGCACAAATTTATGGTGTGTATTTACAATGTATTGACTCAAAAAAACAGGATCCCAGTTTTTAAAATTCATGTATTCATTTCGGGGTTGCTCGGCTATTTTCAGAATTTCATTTTCAAGTTCCAATGCATCAACCTGGTTTGTATTGCAGGCTTCTGTAAACGACTGTTTTCCACCGCAGCAAAAATCGATACCGGCCTTTTTAAATACTGAAGATGTCCTGAAATCGTTGGCAACTATTTCGCCAACAGTTAAATTTTTGATTTGTAGCTGTTCCATAATCTTCATTTTGAATTACGGTACAAAGATATAAAAATATTTTACAAAATGACTAAAAGGTCTCTTAGTAATTTCAAATATTTTTATTATTTTTGCTTCAACATTTAAAAATCGAAAAATCAGGTGTTTAAAAAAGAGACTGAATATGCATTAAGGGCGCTGGTTTACATACAGTTCCAGAACCTGAAAAATCGAAGGCCAGGTATTGCTGAAATTGCATCGGAAATAGAAACTCCGCAGTCATTTACAGCGAAAATCCTGCAGCGATTGGTAAAACAGGGATTTGTTGAGTCGATGAAAGGAATAAATGGCGGTTTCTTTTTCGATACAGCAAAACCCGATGTAACTTTAAAAAAGCTGATTGTCTCAATTGAAGGCGAATCGCTTTTCAATGGTTGCGGTTTTGGTTTGAAACATTGCGACGAGAACAATCCCTGCCCGCTACATTTTAGTTATGCTCCAATTCGCGATGCAATTGAAAAACTGGTGAATGAAGAAACCATTCAAAGTCTTGCCCGAAAATTCAGTGAAAGCGATAAAATTATACTTAGCCGGCTGGTTACGTCAAGGTAAATTATTTACCTGAAAGAATAATTAAACCAGTACTTCCCAAAAAGCGAATAATTAATCCTCCCAATCCAGCAATCTTTTTTCGCCCTGCAGACTTTGAATCTCCGATATTTCCTGGCTTACCTCTGCAACCCCTTTGTAATTCCCGTTTTCGTCGCGGATGGCAAAATACTGTATGAGCAATTTTTGCCCCTTCATATTTATCCAGAAACTGGCCACATCTTTTTTTCCGCTTCGAAATGATTCGACAATTTGTTCGACAACATGCACGCTTTCGGGCGGATGGCAGTTGTGCACATCGCGGCCAATAACAGCTTTCGACCGTGGGAAAATGCGTTTTTTGGGCGAAGAAAAATAAACCACTTTGTCGTTTTCATCCACAAAAGTAATGTCAACCGGCAAGTGGTTAAACAGAAGTTTAATTTGTCCGGCTGTTAAATTGCCGGTTTTCAAATCCACCCGGTTCTCTGCTGACTCTATCTTTTCTTCATTATCATGAATGATGGCAGGAGTGTAAAACGGGAATCCAATTTCGAGGCTTTCCTTAAAAAGGGTGCTCAAAATTTCGGCTGGAATTACTTCCATTACCAGAGGATACAGGATTCTTTCTTCACGAAATTTAATGGCGTAAACATTAAAAAAGAAATCGCCTGCCAACCTGTTAAAAATTTTCAAATCGAAACTATCACTTTCCAGTTGTTCAATTGCCAGTTTCAGGTTTCGTTTTATGTCATCGTGAAACGACCACATCACCGACAGACAGCGGAATTCCGGAACGTATTTTTCAATCAGTGGGAAAAGTATGTTTTCTTTGATAAGATAATAATTGCTGAATTTTTCGATTTCAAGTAATTTCTTCAGCAACAATTTTTTTAGTCCGGCATTTCCGGGTTGTTGGTTGATTTGCCTGATTAGCGGACGGATTTGCTGCAAACGCTCATCCAGAATCCGGTTGTTTTCAGTCATGCAACCCAGATAACTTACTTTTTCAGGAGGATAATACGGATATTCAGAAATGGTTTTGTGCAGTAAATTCATCAGTTTGTTAATTCCCCGTTTTAAATCCTCCATCGGAATTTTCATTAAAACCAAAAGGTCAATCACCG
>JBBIVS010000433.1:0-3632 GCA_037439605.1 Draconibacterium sp.
GCACAACCCACCTTGCTTTTGGCCCCGGCCGGGGAAACCGCAAATTTATTGACCCTGCGGTTGTTGAAAAAATTGAAATTGAATCGTCGCTGGGCAGCAAACCTTTCGACAACAAATCGGGTAATTTTGAATGGGAAATGATGATCCGAATTCCACTGAGCAGTTTCCAATACGGTAACATAAAAAGTTTGTACGGATTAAAAGCCACTGCCAACTTTTACAAATGCGGCGACGAAACGCCTGAACCTCATTTTGTAACCTGGAACCCGGTTGGAACCGAAAACCCCGATTATCACCGGCCTGAGTTTTTTGGAAGGGTGGAGTTTGAGAACCATTAGAATTAGTTATTTAATAAACGTATAGATTTGAAGCAGAAAATAAATTTCGTTCATATTAAATTGATTTAATTTGTAAACCACTGTAAAGACAGGCTTTCTGAAAAATTTTACAATTCATTTGCAGTTCTCTTTTCGTGTTCTCCCGATTTTACAAAGTCTTTTGGCAAAACGCCGAATTGTTTCTGAAAACATTTGGCAAAATAGGAACCGCTATTAAAACCTACAATGTAACAGATTTCGTTAATTCGGTAGTCTTCTTTAATCATTAGTTCGGCAGCTTTTTTCAGGCGATAAACTCTGATGTAATCGTTAGGCGCCATCCCTGAAATACCTTTAATTTTTCGTTGCAGGTTCGAGCGGCTCATGGAAAGATTGTTGGCTAATTTTTCAATCGAAAATTCAACGTCGAGAATATTTTTTTCAATCTCAGCATTTATGCGGTGTATAAATTCTTCGTCTCTTTTATTGTTAGCAATGGTTCCATATGAAATAAAGGGCGATCTCGAAAATTTTTCGAGTACGCGCATCCTGTTTTCTATCAGGCTGCTGATTTGTGCTTTCAGATAAACCAGCGAAAACGGTTTTTCTATGTAAATATCGGCGCCATGTTCGAGCCCTTCAATTTTTGTACTGATATTTGTTTTTGCTGATAGCAGAATCACCGGGATATGACTATACTGTTCGTTTTGTTTGATGATTCGGGTGAGTTCAAGCCCATCGATGCCGGGCATAACAATATCGCTCAAAACCAAATCTACGATTGATTCTTCCAAAATTTTCAGGGCTTCTTCGCCGTTGTTTGCCACAAATACATTAAATTCCTTTTTCAGGTTTTTCTCTATAAAATTCTGTAATTCTTCGTTGTCTTCAACCACAAGAAGAAACATTTTGTCGGGGTGGTGATGCGTGTTGTGAATTGTGTTCACAACATAAGTTGGATCATCATCAATTACAGTTTCCTCGGGCGAAACGGGCAAATTAGTGGGAACTTGCACAACAAAGCAGCACTTATCCTTTATATCGCCTGCGATAAATATTTTGCCCGAGTGCCTCTCAACCAACTGCCGGGCAAGCGAAAGACCAATTCCGGTGCCGTCTGTTTTTGCCTGTGTTTCGCGGTTTGTAATTTGGAAAAACGGCTCAAAAACCTTTTCCCTGAGATCGGGTTCAATTCCTGGGCCATCATCGGCAACCCTGATATCGATTATCCCTGCTTTTTTATTTTCAGTAAGGTGGATTTCAATTTTGTGCAAGGCAAATTTCAAAGCGTTCGAAAGCAGGTTACTGAGTACTTTTCCAAGAGCGTCTTTGTCAATATTGGCAACCACAGGATTTGCCGGCAAAAACATAGTGAACTCTAAATGATTCCTGTTTCCAGTTACTTTAAAACTCATGTAAATATCATTCAGAAAATCATTGACATTTGTTTGTACAAAACTCAGCCTGTACTGGTTTTCCTCGATTTTTCTGAAATCAAGCAACTGGTTTACGAGCACCAGCAGTTTTTCAGTGTTTCTTTCAATTACCTGCAGGTTTTCCTTTGCTTCTGGCGGGCACTGCTGGTTGTTAACTATGTTTTCGAGAGGGGCTTTAATAAGGCTTACAGGTGTTCTGATTTCGTGTGCGATGTTGGTGAAAAAACTGATTTTCGAATCGTACAGTTCTTTCTCTTTCTCAATTTTAATTTCTTCTATTTTCTGTTTATGGCGTTTTTGCGAATTGCGTACAAAAATTCCGGTAATCAAAATTAATCCGGAGAGAAAAAGCAAGCCGTAAAACATAAAAGCTGCATTACTTTTCCAAAAAGGCGGTAAAATCCGGATTTGCAGGTAATCGCCTGATTCATTCCATACCCCATCATTGTTCGAACCTTTTACCCTGAAAATGTATTCACCCGGCTCCAGGTTACTGAAAATAAGCGAATTCTGGTTGCCTAATGACCGCCATTTATCTTCGAGCCCTTCCATAATGCACGAATACCTGTTTTTTTCAACTGCCTGGTAGCTTAAACTTATAAATCCTATTTTAAACGATGCCTGATTGTACTTGAGCATAATTTTCTTTTCCCTGTTGATAGCAATTTTCAGCAACGAATCAGGTTCCACCTGATTATCTTCGTCAATCAGCTCAAATGCCGAAATAATAACCGGAGGCACATAATTGTTTTCCTTCAGGTTATCGGGGTGAAACGCATTAAAACCATTAATTCCGCCAAAATAAAACATCCCGTTTCGTGTTTTGTAACTTGACTTGTAATTAAACTGGTTACTTTGCAGGCCATCTTCCTTTGTATAGGTTTTCATTTCAAGTGTTTCGGGATTAATTTTTGTAATCCCCATGTTTGTACTTACCCAAATGTTGCCAAATTTGTCATCCAGAATACCATAAGCCACATTATTTGGCAACCATTTTGATTCGTCAATTGTCGTAAAATCGTCAGTTTCGTAATTGTATTTACAAATTCCCCGTCCTTCGGTACCAAACCAAAGTCTTTGTTTATCATCTACAAAAACATCAATTACTTTATTGAAATTTAATGATTTGATTGATTTGGCATCATGAACGTAATTTTTCCATTGTTTTGTAACAGGATTAAACTGAAAAATACCATCGTTATAAGTGGCTACCCAGAACAATCCGTGACTGTCTTCCTGCATGTCGTAAACAAAACCCCTTACTTCATCTATTCTTTCGAAATTATCTTTTAAACGGTTGTATTTGCTCAGTCCAAAAGGTGTTCCAACAAAAATATCGTTGTTCTTTTTTTTGTAAATCGCAAAAACACAGTTATCGTCAATCGAATTGATGTTATCCGATTCGAACCTATAATTTCTGAAATTGTTTGTTTTGAGGTTCAGCACATCTATTCCGCTTGAAAAAGTTCCAATCCACAGGTTATCTTCATCGAGAACAAGTGAATGCAGGTTGTGATAGCTCAGTCCATTTCCGGTTTTTTGTGGCCTTATTTTTTTGAATAGCTTTTTCTGAATTTCAAAATAGTTGAGCCCGCCATCTTCGGTGGCAATCCACAAATTCCCTTTTTCATCTTCGCAAAACTGACTCACAGCTTTTCCTGACAGATATGATTGGGAATACCCGGGATAGTAATGTTCAATGGCATTTCTGTTGGCCGACAAATAGTTAACGCCCCCGAAATAGGTGCCAATCCAAATTCCGCCTTCTCTGTCGTTGTAAATTGAGTACACGTTTTGGTCGCTCAAACTGTTTGGATCCCCTGGATCGTCAACGCGCTGAATAGTGTAGGTTGTTTTTTCCATCAGGTATAAACCATCG
>JBBIVS010000434.1:0-3628 GCA_037439605.1 Draconibacterium sp.
ACCCCGACATGAGTGCGCCCTCCTTGGCCATACTGCCTGCAAAATCGCGGGTTAGCTTAATTACCTCATTTTCCGATAGTGATTCTTCAGCTTCACTAACCTTGTTTTCCAGTTCACGGCGGGCCTTTTGTGCGTCCCAACGTTTTTGTTCCATTTCATTGTAAACAGGCCAGAATTTTTCGGCTTCAGCAGGTGTAAGGGCCAATTGAGTGGTCAGAAATGACACCTTTTCAGCTTTTATCTGTTCCCACCTGGCATCGCGCGACTGATCCTGACCAAAAACCGGGCTGATTATGAAAAGTAAAAAGCCTGACAATGCAATAAATAATTCTCTTTTCATGGTATTTCTATTTTAACTGTTCTAAATTAATTACCAGCAGTAGCCGAATAAATATCATATTCCGTGCTGTTGGTGTTGATAAAGTTTGCCAAATCCTCATCGGTAAACTGTACTGAACCATTTGGATTGTTGAGCATTGTGTAGAATGAGTTTTCATCCATTCCTTCAACCAGACTTGCAAAATACATTTCAGTTTCATCGTGCTGGATACCGGCATTGCTTGCCTGCTGATTCGGGGTAAATGTTTTGAGCGGCCAGTAAGCAAGTGTAAAGATTAATGCGAAACCTGCTGCCAATCCAATTGCAGGTTTCAGGAACTGAATTACCCTGTTCTGTTTTTTGGTAACACCTTTTTTCTCCGCTTCCAGCCTTACCTGAAGCCGCGCAGAAAAATCCTCGAAATAATTTTCGGGAACCCGGAAAGGGTTTTCCTTTTTTATTTTCGATAATTCCGGTGCTATTTTCTTTAATTCATCCATCGTTGTCATAATTTTGTTGTTTGACTTTTCCATATCAAAAAGGTTTAATTTCAAACCATTAATCTCTGCTTTTCAGATACTCCTCAATTTTTTTTGCCGCATGATGAAATGATGCTTTTAAAGCGCCAACCGATGTGTCGAGCACTTGCGACATATCTTCATATTTCATCTCTTCGTAATATTTAAGATTGAAAACAATCCGTTGTTTTTCGGGCAGTTTTAATATTGCCTCCTGCAGGCGCTTCTGAATTTCATCGCCTTCAAAATATGCATCCGAGACCAGGTTATTCATTAAAAATTCGCTGGTGTCGTTCATCGGGACCAGGCTACGCTTTTTCTTCGAATTAATAAATGTAAGCGATTCGTTGGTTGCTATGCGATATAACCAGGTGTAAAGACCCGATTCTTCGCGGAAATTATCTATGCCTCTCCAAACCTTTATAAATGTATTCTGCATTACATCGTCAGCATCGTCGTGGTCCATCACAATTTTTCTGATGTGCCAGTACAACCGTTCCTGGTATTTTTTTACCAGCGACCGAAAAGCAAGATCTCTTGTTTTTTCGTTTTTTAAACCGGTTATGATTTCGAGATCGATGTTATCCATCAAAAAAAAATTTACACTAAGACATTGAATCAACCGAATGGTTTAATCTGATGGAAATATACAAAACAAATCAGTTCAAAAAGAATTACATTTGCGCAAAATTTAAGAATACGAAATGGCTTTAAAATGTGGTATAGTTGGGCTTCCGAATGTTGGAAAATCAACTTTGTTTAATTGTTTATCGAGCGCAAAGGCGCAATCTGCCAATTTTCCGTTTTGCACCATTGAACCCAATATTGGTGTAATTACTGTTCCCGACCCGCGATTGATAAAACTCGCCGAAATTGACAAACCTAAAAAAGTGGTTCCCACAACCATCGAAATAGTTGACATTGCCGGTTTGGTAAAGGGCGCAAGTAAAGGCGAAGGTTTGGGCAACCAGTTTCTGGGCAATATCCGCGAAACCGATGCCATTTTGCATGTTTTACGCTGTTTCGAAAATGATAATATCACCCATGTTGACGGTTCGGTTAACCCGGTTCGCGACAAAGAAATACTGGATATTGAACTTCAATTAAAAGACTTGGAAACCATTGAAAACCGGATAGACAAACTCGAAAAACAGGCAAAACACGGCAGCGATCATAAAACAAAACGGATGTACGAAATCGCCCTTAAATATAAATCGGTTTTGGAAAAAGGATTGTCGGCCAGAACTGTGAAACTGGACGAAGAAGATACAAAACTGGCAAAGGAATTTTTTCTGCTCACCAACAAACCTGTGATGTATGTTTGCAATGTTGACGAGGCATCGGCAAAAACAGGGAATAAATTTGTTGAAGCTGTTAAAGAATCTGTTAAAGATGAAAATGCTGAAATACTTGTAATTGCTGCAGCCACAGAAGCAGATATTGCCGAACTTGAAACGTACGAGGAAAAACAGATGTTTCTCGACGAACTGGGTTTGGATGAACCCGGGGTAAATAAGTTGATTCATCACGCATACCATTTGCTCAACCTGAAAACATATTTCACGACAGGCCCCGACGAATCGCGGGCATGGACTTTTACCCAGGGAACAAAAGCGCCTCAGGCTGCCGGAATTATCCACTCCGATTTTGAGCGGGGTTTTATCAGGGCCGAAGTAATAAAATATGACGATTACGTTACACTGGGCTCAGAACATGCCTGCCGCAATGCCGGAAAAATTGCCATCGAAGGAAAAGACTATGTGGTGCAGGATGGCGACATCATGCATTTCAGGTTTAATGTATAAGAAAGTTCAGAGTTCAGAGTTCAAAGTTGAAGACCGAAGTCTTAATTTTCTGTTTCCTAATTTTGTTATTCCTTATTTCAGATTTAATAACTGAAACCCAGTTGGAAGTGCAAATAAAAAGGGTTGACTGTTTTTAAACGTTCAACCCTTTTTAAATGGCAAAAATTTGATTAACGTGCTTGCACGTCACTCATGTCCTTGATAATTCCGTTTTTATCAACCACAATGTCAACGTCTTTTGCAATTTCCAGAATAATTGTGGTTTCTTTCACTTCCACAATTTTACCGTAAATACCGCCGGTGGTAACAACTTTATCGCCTTTGGCAAGGCTTTCGCGGAATTTGCGTATTTCTTTCTGGCGTTTCATCTGCGGACGGATCATAAAAAAGTAAAACACCACCACAATTAACAACAGCGGCAACATACTCATTAATGGATTTGCTTCTGAACCTGCGGGCTGCGACATTAAAATAATATTCATCATAATTTTCAATTTTTAATTTATCATTTTTAATTTCAAATAATTCATTTTCAACGCCGGCAAAAATAATTAAATGTTTTGGTTCTTAACTATTCAATTCAATTTCTAATGTTTTTAATTGACTGGCAACCATTCCGGCAAAAACATATTCCGTTTTATTCGCCAACCAAACCGCGGCCAGCTTTTTTAATTTTCCCCTCTTTCTTTAAATCTTTTAGCGTTTTATCGAGAATTCCATTGATAAAATTCCGGCTTTTTTCGGTGCTGTAAAATTTCGAAAGTTCTATGTATTCATTCATCGTTACTTTTGTAGGTATCGAAGGGAAATACAGAAATTCCGCAATTGCCATTTGCATCATCAAAATATCCATAAATGCGATACGTTCAACATCCCAATTGCTCGAATGTACTTTAATCAGTGCCTGCAATTCATCGTGATTGATTATCGATTTCCGCAGCAAATCTTTGGCAAATTCGCGGTCTTCTTCATCTTTATACAACGGC
>JBBIVS010000435.1:0-3613 GCA_037439605.1 Draconibacterium sp.
TTTTAGCCGGAATGATTTCAACATTAATTTCCTTTTTTGCTAACCAGGCATAATTGGGCATAATCGACTGTTCGTTCATTTTTTGAGGATCCATAAAATGGTTGTAATGCCAGGCTGCATTTTTATACATTGGGCCTCCCATAACTCCTGCACGCGCCAAATCGGGCCCGGTTCTGCGCGAACCCCACTGGAATGGATGGTCGTAAACAAATTCGCCAATTTTTGAATATTCTCCGTATCGGTCGGTTTCCCATCTGAAAGGTCTTACCATTTGTGAGTGACAAGTATAACAACCTTCTGAAATATAAATGTCACGCCCGGCAAGTTCAAGCGGAGTGTAAGGTTTTACTGAATCGATGGTGGGGATATTTGATTTTATGAAAATCATCGGGATAATTTCAACTGCCCCGCCAATGGCCAGCGCAATAAATACCCAAACTGAAAAACGCACTCCTCTTCTTTCCATCCAGCGATGAATTGTTTCCTGTGCCGGATTTCGGGCGCCCAGTGCAACCAAAGCAGGCGCTTCGGCAGGTTCGTTGTTTTCCAGAGATCCGGCAGCCATGGTTTTAAACAGATTGAACATCATAATTATAAAACCAACCATAAACAATGTTCCCCCAATAATCCGGATGGAATACATTGGCAGAATTTGAGTCAGCGTTTCTAAAAAGTTCGGATAAGCCAAAAATCCTTCGGGTGTGTATTCGCGCCACATTAACCACTGCGTAATTGCCGACCAGTAAAGCGGAATGGCGTACAACAAAATAGCCAGTGTTGAAACCCAGAAATGAATATTGGCAAGTTTTTCTGAAAACAGTTTCGTTTTAAATATTTTTGGAATCAGCCAGTATAACATACCAAACACAATACCGCCATTCCAACCCATTGCAGCAATGTGAACGTGGCCGATAGTCCAGTCGGTAAAATGGGTAATCTGGTTTACTGATTTCAACGACATCATCGGCCCTTCGAAAGTTGACATACCGTAAGCAGTTACGGCCACTACCAAAAATTTCAGGGCAGCACTGTCGCGAACCCTGTCCCAGGCTCCGCGCAAGGTTAAAAGCCCGTTTATCATTCCACCCCACGACGGGGCAATTAACATGATTGAGAAAGTTACGCCCAGCGCCTGCGCCCATTCAGGCAAAGCCTGATAAAGCAAATGGTGCGGCCCGGCCCACATGTAAAGAAAAATCAGTGACCAAAAGTGGATGATTGACAATTTGTAGGAATAAATAGGCCGGTTGGCAGCTTTGGGAAGATAATAATACATCAGCCCAAGAAATGGTGTTGTAAGGAAAAATGCAACTGCATTGTGCCCGTACCACCACTGAACAACGGCATCTTGTGCCCCTGCATAAATTGAATAACTTTTAAAAAGTGAAACCGGAAGCGCAAACGAGTTTACCACATGTAAAATAGCCACTCCCAAAAAAGTGGCCAGATACCACCAAATGGCTGCGTAAATGTGCTGAACCCTTCGAACCATGATGGTTCCAATCATGTTCCAACCAAAAACCACCCAAACAACGGCAATCAAAATATCGATTGGCCATTCCAATTCTGCGTATTCTTTTGAAGTCGAAATTCCGAAAACAAAAGATAATGCTGCCAAAACGATAATAAATTGCCATCCCCAGAAGTTGATTTTACTCAGCGTATCATTGAACATCCGGGTTTTTAACAGTTTTTGCATCGAATAATAAACCCCGGCAAAAATGGCGTTACCAACAAATGCAAATATAATGGCGTTGGTATGAAGCGGTCGCATTCTTCCGAACGTTGTGAATTCCAACCCCAGGTTAAAGATCGGAAATGCCAGTTGTAGTGCAATCAACAGGCCAACAATGACTCCAACAATTCCCCAGACAAGTGTGGCCAGAACAAACAACCGTACAATTTTATTGTCATAATAGAATTTCTGATTTTCCATAAGTTTACATTATTTGGTTTGATTTTTACCGTTATCTGTCTCTTCAATACTGTCGGAATCATCATCGAACAATATTCTGATTGATGGAGTTTTGTTGTCATCGAACTGTCCGTTTTTGACAGCCCAGATAAAAGCACCCAAAAAAATAAGCGCTGCAAACAAACTAACTCCAATTAACAGATAAAAAATATTCATTCTTCCTTTTTTGATTAATCATTACTTAATCTTTTAATTTTTGCAATCTGAAAAACGATGTATCCAATCGTTAGCCAGGCTCCTCCTGCTGCCGCTATGTATGAAAAAAGCAACCAGATTTGGATATTTTCATTGGTTGACCACAGAATTCCTTTCTGAATCAGTTTGGGTGTCGGTTTAAGTTGGCCAACTTTTGCTTTATCAAGGACAACAATGTCGGCAATGTAACTTTCATCCAGCGAAACCACAATATTTACATATCCTTCTTCATCGCCAATCACAGTTTCAGGAATGGTAAATTCAGCCCTTCCGTTTTCGTCGGTAAGAACTTTTCCCATCTCAATATTTCCAAAGGTTTTTTTGGCGCTTATTACAATTGGAGTATTTGGCAACTTTGTAAAAACTCCATTCAATTCATATTCCGCAAATACTTCAACTTTCTTTTCCTGTTCGTTTACCGATGCAAGCAATTTTGCTTTTAAAGGCGGAGCATCTACCAGTAAAGGTTGTTTTTTAGTGCTGAAATTCGAAATGTAATTTACAATTCTCCAGCGGTCATCGTCGGAAATGGTTGCTTTAAACTGAGGCATTGCTCCTCGCCCGTTTGTAATTTTATAGTATAATTCACCCTCCGTGTTTTTCTGCATTTTTTCAGAAGTTATGTCAACCGGAGGCGGTACAAGCGGTAAAACATTGTTTTTCCCTGCATCTCCATGACATGATTTGCAGTTTTTTAAATAAAGATCCTTGCCTTTATTCACATTCGCCAGATTATACTCCTGCGGATTTATCTTGTTTTTCTGATCGGCCGGTACTTTCCACTCTTCGGCAAAAACCTGCGCCGATAAAAATAAAGTTAATGATATCAAAAAGCTGATTTTCTTTTTCATGGCAATTTAGTTTTTGGGTTTTTCTGAAAGGTACTTTTTATCAATCCCTTGTTCCTCGGCGTATTCCCAGATGGTAATAACCGGAAAAAGCTTAGCCAGTGCAGAAATAATTATTAAAGCTGAAACGAATGAAAACAGGGTAATCATTATTTCGATGCTGGTTGGCGAATAGTTTTGAAAATGTTCGGGTACATTCTGAACCGGTAAAAAAGGATGTTCGAGTGTTGGAATAACAATAATATACCTTTTAAACCACGATGAAATCATTACCACCAGCGAAATTACCGCAATTGGTAATGGTCTTCTGAAATACCTGAACAGCAACAGCACAATTGGCAGTACCAACCCGGTAATCTGAACCAGCCAGAACATTCCTGAATAATTTCCTTTGAATAGTTCCCTTAAATGGATACCATCGGCTAATTTCATTTTGTAACCGGGCACGAGATATTCGTTGATGTTAAAATACAAATAAACAAGGCAAACAAAAACCAACAACTTTCCCATGTAATCGAAATGCAAGTCTTCAAAATAATCCTTCAGGTTGTAACGTAAACGGTAAATGTACATTACTACAATTACAGCGGCAGTG
>JBBIVS010000436.1:0-3596 GCA_037439605.1 Draconibacterium sp.
TCATCAAATCCCGCCTGGGCCGCGACCTGCAGCCCTGGGACATTTGGTACGATGGTTTTAAGGCACGCAGTTCGATGAATGAAGAAAATCTGAACGCCATTACGCAGAAAAAATACCCCAACCCGAAAGCTTTTGAAGCCGACATGGAAAATATGCTTTTAAAATTAGGCTTCCCGAAAGACAAAGCAGAATTTATTGCCTCGCGTATTGCAGTTGACCCCGCCCGTGGTTCGGGACATGCCTGGGGCGCACAAATGAAAAGTGAGAAAGCACATTTGCGTACCCGCATCCCCGAAACCGGTATGAATTACAAGGGTTACAACATCGCGGTTCACGAGTTTGGCCACAATGTGGAGCAAACCATTTCGCTGAATAATGTGCCGAATTATATGATTAATGGTGTGCCAAACACAGCTTTTACCGAAGCGCTGGCATTTGTTTTCCAGGAACGCGACCTGTTTTTGCTGAATATGACCGACCCGAATCCTGAAAAAGAGTACTTGAAAACGCTTGATATTTTCTGGTCGTTGTACGAAATTATGGGTGTGTCGCTGGTTGATATGAAAATGTGGCAGTGGTTGTACGCCAATCCGAATGCCACGGCTGTTGAGTTGCGCGATGCTGTTTTGCAAATCACAAAAGATGTTTGGAACGCTTATTATGCTCCGGTTTTCGGAATGAAAGACCAAACCATTCTCGGAATCTACTCACACATGATCAATTCACCCATGTACCTGCCAAATTACGCATTTGGACATCTTATTCATTTTCAGTTGGAAGAGCATTTTAAAACACACGAACTGGCGCCCGAGGTACTGCGCATTTTTGCGCTGGGCCAGTTCACACCCGATGAATGGATGAAACAGGCAGTAGGAAAACCAATTTCAAATGAAGCAGTTTTGAAAGCTACCGGGGAAGCTGCCGGACTGTTGAAATAAAAGGAACCAATTTTAATATATGATAAACAAGGTTGTCTCCAAGGCGTTATTACGATTGCCTAAACTTTAAAAATGAAACTAATAGAACACAGAATTCGCAGATAGACTGATTTACACTGATTTTTTGCAGTGAAAATCAGATTTATCAGTGTTTTCAGTGTTCAATTAATGTCATTAACTTCCATTTTTGTTAGTGAAAATACATTTTGGATTTCTTTTGAAACAACCACATTTTTTGCTTGTAAATGTGCCAATTTTCAAAAATGAAAACTAAATTTAAGCCTTCAAAAAACAAACTAAACCATAGTAAAATGAAATCTGAAAAATCAGCAAAAAACATCAATCGCAGAGATTTTATTGGCGGTGTGGCCACCGTGGCAGCCGGATTAACCGTGGTTCCGCGACACGTTTTGGGAGGCGCTGGTTTCGTGGTGCCCAGCGACAAAATCAACGTTGCTTACATCGGGCTGGGGACACAGGGTTTGCGCCAGTTACCCGATATTATTCAGTTGCCTGAAGTGCAGGTTACAGCCGTTTGCGACCCGCAGCGAAAGGCAATCGGTTATTACGACTGGAGCCCAAACGGGCTTTTAAACGAAATGCGCGAACTGATTGGCAAACCCAACTGGAACACGGGAGGCGACAATACAATACCCGGCGGCTTGAACAACGGAAAGGAAATTGTTGACGCTTATTATGAAAAACAAACCGGCAAAAAATACAATTGCAAAGCCTACACCGATTTCCGCGAATTGTTCGAAAAAGAAAAAGACCTGAATGCAGTTCAGGTAATGACGCCCGATCATTTGCACGGCATTATCTGTGCGGCAGCTTTAAAAAGAAACATCGGCGTTTCGGTGCATAAACCGCTTTCGAACCGGTTAATCGAAGGGAGAAAAGTGTATGAAATGGCGCTGAAATCGGATGCCACAACGCACCTTTTGCCGTGGGATTCGAATGGCGAAGATATGCCCAAAATTATGGAGATGATAAACAGCGGGGCAATCGGAACTTTGAAAGAAGTGCATAACTGGTCGTTCCGTCCGGTGTGGCCGCAATACGCCAAAATACCCGCCGACAAACCCAAACTGCCCGAAGGTTTTGAATGGGATTTGTGGCTTGGGCCTGAAGCCGAACGTCCATATCATCCGCATTACACCAACATGGTTTTCCGCGGCTGGTACGACTTTGGCGGCGGTTCGATGGCCGATATGGGGCACTACAGTTTGTGGACGGTTTATGAAGCCCTGAAATTAGGCAAACCAACCATCATCGAACCCAATTTCAGCAGTGTTTGCGACATTAACGATAAGGGTGCGGCATTCAAAATCCGCAACGATTTCAGTTTCCCGTTTGCTTCCACGGTCAGGTTTAAATATCCGGCTGTTGAAGGCCGTCCGGCAATTGATTTGGTTTGGTACGATGGCGGAATGCGGCCTCCTGTGCTGAAAGAGTTTTACGAACAGGGTGTTGATTTTCCATCGGAAGGAATGATGTTTGTCGGCGACAATGACATTATTCTGACCCGGGGTTTTCATGTAAGAAATCCATATTTGCTTTCGAAAGGTGTAAATAAAACTGAGGAGGTTTCTGCTGCTGCCGGTGCTGTTAAAATTCCCGGAATCAAGCGGTTTATCGATGGTGTGAAAGCCGGAAAACAGATTGACGGTGGTTTTCGTCAGGCTTGGCCGATAACCGAAGCTGTGAATTTGTATGCGGCAGCTTTGCGCTCAGGCAAAATGCTGAAATACGATGCCGATGCGATGAAAATCATCAACGACGAAAAAGCCAACGAATTCCTTGACAGGAAATACAGGAAAGGCTGGGAACTGTAAAGAGTTAAAAGTTCAGAGTTCAGAGTTCAAAGTTCCGGGTATGTAAAGTTGAAAGTAAAATTCTGAAAGGATTGGATCTCAATAACCCCGGTTCCGATTGCTGTCAGAATGACCCTAAGCCTAACGTAGCAGAATGAACAGCCCGTAGTTTGAAACACGGCTTTAGGTTATAACTCCGAAGGAGTTCAATTTGCATAACCCCGGGTTTTAACCCGGGGATTGCAAATGGAAAAAATAAAACGGCGCATCTGGCAAGTGGTTTGAAATACTGAATTTCCATGCGCCATAAAAACAAGACTTTCGAAAAAGTACTAACGTAAACAAGAAAAATTTTAAACCAATAATTTATGAAAACCACAAGAAGAGATTTTATGAAAACCACCGGTGCAGCAATTGGTTCTGCTGCGCTGTTTAGCCAACTACCAATCAGCATGATTAGTTGTTCATCGCCAAAACCGAAAGAATTTGGGTTTCAGGTTTGGACCATCCGCGAAAAACTGGTTCCAAATTTTGCAGAAACATTAAAGGAAATGGCTGCTTTGGGTTACAGACAGGTTGAAATGTGCTCGCCGCTGGGTTACTCCATCGCTGGTTTCGAACCGCTGAACAGCATGAGAGGAACAGAAATGCGAAAAATTATTGAAGATGCAGGTTTAACCTGTGTAAGTTCGCACTACAACATGGGCGAGTTGCGCGAAAGCCTCGATAACCGGATTGAATGGGCCACACAATTGGGAATGAAACAAATGGTTGCCGCCAGTTTCTGGCTTCCAAAGGATGCATCGGTTGACGATTACCGGAAATCATGTGATGAGCTCAATAA
>JBBIVS010000437.1:0-1154 GCA_037439605.1 Draconibacterium sp.
TCTGCCCAAGCTATTTGAAGTACCGCCAATGTTGATTACCAAATCGCCAAGAAATCCAAGGTATTTTGCAAAGGGCATTTTTTCAACACCAACCACCAGAATCGATTTGTGATAAATCTGAGTCTGCCCGTTATTTCCAAGAAAAATGGCTGTATTGAACATGTCGTAGGTCATGTCGTTTCTGGTTCGTGCAGTAGGCGGGGCGCTTTTTTTATCGGGATAGGTTTTATACGATGAAACCCCAAAAACCATTTCTGCATTCGGATGTCCTTGTAAAAAGCCTGATAACTGCATCAACTGTGTATTTGTGTGTAATTGGTCTTCATTCCAGAATCCCGGATTTTCAAACAAGGTTTCCGGCCCGATAATAAAATCGGTCTTATTATCAATTTTCGAACCGACCATATTCAAAAATTTCTCCAGCTTTTCATTCTCGGCCTGTGCATCATAACTTTCAGAATAAGGATCGATATTGGGCTGAACGATGACAATGTTTCGTGGATTTTCGGTTTCGACATACGAAAAGTACTTCAAAAATGAAAAAGTGATGGGCACAATCAGCAATACTGCAAGTGCCGAAACTGGATAAACAGATTCCCGCAATGGAAGTTTTTGCATCCGGTTTCTAACTAATTTAAAAATCAGGATATTCATGATAAGCACCCAAAGCGATCCACCCAAATAGCCTGTGTATTCGTACCACTGCACCATTTTTACGTTGTTGGCAAATCCATTTCCGAGGGTCAGCCACGGCCACTCAATATCCCAGTGAAAATGAAAATATTCAAACGAAATCCAGAAAACTACAAGTGCTGAGTAACCCAGGTTCGATTTGAAATTTCGTCGTGCAATGTGCGCCAGCCAAAAAGTGAGAGACATAAGAAACGAGTTTGTAACATTTGCCATGATTGCACCGGCAGCAGTAGCGTGCACTATCCACCAGGTAGTCAGGATATTCCAGATAAAAAAGGCAAGAAAACCATGGCTCCAAAACGAAACACTTCGAAACTCAGATTTTCTTTCGGTAAAAAAATGGTCGAGATAAAGCAGCGGCAAAAAGGCAATGAAAAGTGTCCAGCCCGGAAAACCAAGCCATGCAAGACTGAGCAAAACACCTGACAGAGCGGAAAGTAAAATTCGGGTTCTACGCTTCA
>JBBIVS010000437.1:1164-3584 GCA_037439605.1 Draconibacterium sp.
TTTCCGATGATTAAATTGTCAGTTATTGCAACTTCCTTTCTCTTTATCGACCGTTCAAAAATAAAATCGATTTTTCCCAAAACCTGGCCGTAACTTGATGCCTGATTCACAATAACCTGTTTCCCCGCTTTATTTTTTTCAATAATTGGTTCTTCCAGAAAAGAATGGGTGTGACCACCAATAATCAGGTCGGTTAACGATGTTTCCGCTGCCAGCACCATGTCGCTGATTTTGTTTTCACGATAACGCAATCCGAGGTGCGACAAACAAATCACCAAATCGCATTTTTGCTCATTTTTAAGGAATGACTCCATTTCGAACGCCGTCTGCAAAGGATCGTTGTAAATGGTATTCCCAAAATTTTTATCGGCAACCAAACCTTTTAATTCAATACCAAGACCGTAAATGCCAATTTTAATTCCTTCCTTTTTAAATATTTTCCATCGTGGAAATTTGCCTGCAAGCATGGTGTTTGAAAAATCGTAATTTGAACAAATTAACGGGAATTTTGCAGCATGAAGCGAGTCTGCAATTCCTTCCAAGCCATCGTCAAATTCGTGATTTCCAATGGTTCCGGCATCATATCCGACCGCGCTCATCAATTGCAGCATCAGTTCGCCCTTAAAATAGTTGTAATATGGAGTTCCCTGAAACATGTCGCCGGCGTCGAAAAGAAGGGTATTCGGGTTTTCAGCTTTGGCGCGTTTTACCATTTCCGAGATGCGGGCCAACCCGCCTTTCCCGTTTGTATTTTCGTTTCCTCCTTTAAATGGTTCAATGTGGCAATGAAGGTCGTTGGTGTGCATAATCGAAATGGTAACCAAATCGTTTGTTGCAAGCAAATTAAATGGCGTTACACCCAGACTGATACCTGCAGTCCCGAAAATGCCGCTTCTGATAAATCCTCTCCTATTCATTGGTAATCCTTCCGTCTAAATTCTCAGTCAAATTCATTCCGTTTATTTTCCGGTTTTCAAAATTCGAAATTATCACATCCCTGATTTTTTTTCCTGTTGAAATTAAATCCAACCGTTGGGTAAAAACTGTCAAATCGTCACCGCCATTGGCAGAATAATCGTTGGTTACCATCCAGTATTTCGAAGCCAGTTCCAGTTTTTTACCATCAATCAATATATTTTTTGCTTTGCCATTCGAAATAACAAAACGCACACCCCCCACACTGTCTCCCCCTTTTGAAGCCACAATATCATAAAATTGCTGAAGTTGTTCGCCGGTAAGCTCAATAAAAACCATTTCGTTTTCAAACGGCATCAACTCGAATATTTTGCCAACAGTAATATCGCCTTTGGGCAACCAGGTCCTTATTCCGCCATAATTGAAAAACGATACAACAGGCTCAATTTGAAGATTCAAACGAACAGCTTCCTTTTGCCCTTCCTCCAAAATCAAATCGGCAAGCAAATTGGTGAGGCCGCTTTCGGGTTTATCTTTTACCATTTCCTTTTCTGAAAAAGAAATCACACGCTGCATGTCTTTTTCAAGAATGTTTTTATAAGGAAGATACAAAAAAACCAACTGACTGTCAAGCGGATTAGCATTCTCTGAAACAGTTATATTCTGTGTTTTTACACCTGTCGGAATATAAGTTGTTTTACATGAGAGCGTAAATAAAATCCAAGTTATCAACAGTGTGTAGCTGAAAGATCGAATCATTACGAATAAAGTATTATCAAATTTACACCTATTTTAGCCAAAGTTTGCAATATAACAAACCATATTAGTACTGATGATGCGCGATTCAAACATACATATAAAAATAGTTGTACGATTTATTTTAACTATATTTTTAGCATTTGCTGCGGCATTGCTGAATTTGAATGCACAAAGCAAGGAGATAATTGCCAAAAATGGTGATGGAATTTATAAAATACTAAGAAACAACGGATTGAATCCGGATAAATACACAGAATCATTTATAGAATTGAACAAAACAAGGCTTGGAAAAGATAACACATTGTTTATTGGAGTAAAATACAGACTGCCTGATGCTGATTCGAAAACATCTGAAATTGTTGCCAGTGTTAATACTGGAATTTCTGATTCAACTTCAGAGCCGTCAACAACAAAGCCTGCTGCAAATGCCGCGGGCAAAACAATGCGTTATGATATTCTTGGGCCGAAATATGCAAATGTCGAAATTAAAAGCAGTGAATTAAAAGGAGCTGTTTATTACTTAAAATCCGGACACGGCGGTCCCGACCCGGGTGCGATGGGAAATTACCAGGGAAATGTGGTTTGCGAAGACGAATACGCTTACGATGTTACGCTTCGACTTGCCAAAAACCTGATTGAACGCGGTGCTACAGTTTACATGATTACCATTGACAAAAATGATGGGATTCGTGACAACAGTTTTTTAAAACCCGATAAAGATGAAGTTTGTTACCCAAACCTTACCA
>JBBIVS010000438.1:0-3583 GCA_037439605.1 Draconibacterium sp.
TCATTTCGCCAATTAACTCCTTACTCACTTCACTAAAGTTATTGACGAAGTTCAGCGGGTTCTGGATTCGTGGGCAATCCCGGCGGTGAGTTCACCCAGCGATGCCATTTTTTCGGATTGGATTAATTGGGCCTGGGTGGATTTTAAATTCGTTAATGTAGTTTCTAAAATTTTGTTTGCTTTTTGTTTGTTTTTGTAATTTCGAAATAAGAGAATCAGAAATACCAGAAAAGAGCCTGACAACCCCAATAAAATATTGGTTCTGATTCTGTTTCGAAACTGTATTTCCGAATTTTTAATTTCATTCTGCCTAAGTTCTTCTCCAAATTTAAAACTTGAAATCTGCCTTTGTTTTTCCTGGTTGTATAAACTGTCTCTTGCACTAATCGCGAGTTTATAATAATCGAAAGCCATAGCGGGATTTACCTTTTCATAAATTCTGGAAAAGATAAGATAAGTCTCAGCTTTTTCTTTGTTGAATTTTTTCTGCTGTGCAATTTCGAGTGCCTTGTTTGCATAAATGATTGCCGAATCAGATTGAGATTTCTTCTCGTATAATGATGCCAAACTATTGTACGCACCAGCCAGGTCTTTTAAATTACCCTGTAGTATTAATCTCTTTATGCTTTGCCTGTAATAGATAATGGCATCATTGTCATTATTAAGCTTTTCCAATGTGCGGGCAAACATCAATGATATCCATCCATTTCCATCACTATAAGGTTTTGGGAAAGTTATTGCCCTTTTAAGAAAAAAGTATGCTGAATCATATTTTTCCAGTCCAAAATAATTGGAGCCAATTACTGCGTAAACAATTGCATAAGAAGAGGAATCCTTTTTTGTATCAATAATATCTTTTAATTTCCATAGAATATTCAATGCTTCCCTGTAATCGCCCTGATCGCGGTAGCCATTAGTTAAAGCAGGCATGGCACGGATCATTAACGATGTGTCATTGACAGACTTACCATAATCATAAATTGAGTAACTCAGTTTTATGGTAGTCGCAAAATCACCTATGAACCAGGATTTAGATGCAATAAATAGTTTGCGATTGATTTCATCTTTTTTATAGCCAATTTTTTGTGCTAATGTCAATCCTTGAGTTGCCCATAAAATTGTTGAATCCAGCTTTGAATAACTGTCATAGTAATAGCTTAAATCAAACATAAGATTCACCCGGGTGGTGTCTTCCTTTGTTTTCCGGAGTAATGTCAATAAACTATCTTTTACATGATCCTGCGCAATCACAATCACAGTGATGCTTAATAGAAATAGTATGAAGAATAGTTTTTTCATATTTAAACTGGTATTGTTATAATAAACTCTGTCCCTTCTCCCTCTTTAGTCTCAACTCTCAATTCCCCGCCATGTGCTTTCACAATATCGTAACTCAAACTCAATCCCAACCCGGTTCCCTGGCCGGTTGGCTTGGTAGTGAAGAAGGGTTGGAAGATTTTATCGACGATGGAGGAGGGGATACCGGGGCCGTTATCCTTAACGGAAATTTGGATTTTATGGTCGAGTTTTATTGTTGACACAGCGACCAAGGGTTGATAACTTTTCCAAAGTTCAGAACTTTGGAAAAGTTTGCTTTGCTCTGAAACTGCATAAAACGCATTATTTATCAAATTCAGCAAAACCCTCCCAATGTCCTGCGGTATCGCATTAATTTTGGGAAGGGTAGGGTCTAAGTCAGTTTTAAAATCAGCATTGAAAGATTTGTCTTTTGCCCGCAAACCATGATACGCCAAACGTAAATATTCATCGGCCAGAGAGTTGATATCGGTTGGTTCTTTTTGGCCTGAACTTGTTCGCGAATGCTGGAGCATCCCTTTTACAATATCTGCAGCACGTTTGCCGTGGTGGTTGATTTTTTGGAGGTTCTGTTTAATTTCATTTGCAATTTCATTTGCCAGTTGCATATTGCCAACTGCCAACTCTTCTTCCATTTCTTCGATCAGTTCTTTACTCAGCTCGCTGAAATTATTGACAAAGTTAAGTGGGTTCTGAATTTCATGGGCAATTCCGGCGGTGAGTTCCCCGAGAGATGCCATTTTTTCGGATTGGATTAACTGGGCCTGCGCGGATTTCAAATCGTTCAGGGCTTTTTCAATTTCCCTGGTTCGAACCAACACTTTTTCTTCTAAATTTTCGTACAGCAATGCATTTTCGATGGAAATACCAATTTGCCCCGACAACATTTGCAGCAGTTCGATACGGTTATTATTAAAAACACCTTTTAACAACCGGTTTTCGAGATACAACAAACCGATTATTTTTCCCAAAGACGAAATTGGCAAACAAAGGACTGACAATATTTTATTTTCCTGAATATAAGGGTCAGCACCAAACCGGGCATCTTCAAAGGCATCGTCAATTACAACGCTTTCTTCCGAACGCCAGCAATAATTCAGAATCGACTCCGGCAGAATCTTCATTTCCTTTAACGGCACCGAAGGCAGGATTTCGATGCTTTCGGAACCTGAAATACCCACTGCTTCAATGCAAAGCTGATTTTTTTTGTATAACAGCAAAAAGCCTTTTTCGGCGCCTGCGTTTTCGATGTTAATGTGTATCAATTGCCGCAGCAAATCATCGTATTTTACCTGGCTGGCAATACTTTGCGAAGCTTTTAATACACTGGCCAAATCGAGCGCTGTTTTGCTCGACATGGAGGTTGTTGAAGATTGCCCGCTTTTTTCCTGTTCACTTAGTTTGATTTTGTTTTTTATTAAATCGGGATAAACGTTTTGCAATTGGTTGCAAATTGCCCTGGCGCCCCAGCTATGATAGGCTTCCCAGGCATTTTCAATGTACATCCGGCTTTGCGAATTCAGTTTTGCCTTTGAACAAAGTAATGCCGCCCTTTTGTTTGCAATTGCCTCAACATATATAAAATTATTCAGGGCTGCCAGCTCTATCGATTTCTCATACATTGCCAGCGCTTTACCTGACTTGTTGTTTATCGCGAACAATTCGGCTTTTAATAAATAGTAAAGCTGACTGAAATTTTCGGGGCAGCCTTTGGCCCACAACTTCATATCACCAAGATGCTTTTTAAAAATCTTCAGATATTTCTTTTTTTCACGAAGAGTAAAATCTTCGAAACAGGCCGATATGGAAAGCGAAGTGTAAAACGCATGAAACACTTCAAGCACATCGGCTAAAAAATTATCGGCATATTTTTGTACCACCTGGCTTTCGTCGAGCGCTTCTTTATATTGTCCAAAATGGTACAGAAAATAACAGCGCGCCGAATGAAAGAAGGCCAGTTTGGTCATATTCCCTTCCTGATTGAGGCGTTCAAGTGTTTCAGCGTCATTGAATGAATTGTCGTGCCAGCTATTTTCGTTGGTTTGGCCATTTAAAGCTTTTACCAGTTGGTAAAAACCTTCAAAGAAATCCATTCCACCCTTGCCGTTTTTAATCAAAGCCAGGTGATCTTCAGAGCTTTCCAGAATTTCATTCAGGTTTACCCCGGCGGAAAACCTCGACCTGATGTACAAAGCAACCGTGTAACCGGTAAAAATCTGGTCGCCGTTCAGCACACAGGCTTTTATTGTTTCGAGCATGTTCCCGT
>JBBIVS010000439.1:0-3561 GCA_037439605.1 Draconibacterium sp.
CCATTGAGGACTACAACAAAGCGCTTGAATTTGACCCTGACAACGAAAATATTTATAACAACCGTGGTCTTGCAAAACTCTCCCAAAAAAATATTGAAGGCGCCATTGATGACTACAACCTGGCCCTAAAAGTCAATCCCAAATCAACTTACGCCCTGATGAACCGCAGCAATGCAAAAATTGTGAGCGGCGATATCAGGGGGGCAATTAAAGATTTGAATGAAGTAATTCTGATCCGGCCCCATTTTGCGGGTGCATATCTGAACCGCTGTCTTGCCCGTTTTGAGCTCGAAGATTATGCATCGGCGCTTCGCGATTATGACCAGTGTATTAAACTTGACCCACAACACACCCTTGCTTTTAACAATCGTGGAATTGTAAAACATAAATTGGAAGATTATGCAGGCGCAATTATGGATTATGATATGGCTATTCAGTTAAACCCCGAAATGGCAAACGCCTATTTTAACAGGGCCATGGCACGCGAAATAATGAAACGGCCCGGTTATGAGAACGATTATAAAATTGCCGCCCGTTTAAACCCTAAATTTGATTTGGAAAGCCGCCGGATTGAGGCTGAAAAACAGGCGTTCAATCAAAAATATCCACTTTCAAAACAAAACCAGCAAAATCAAACTGCAAATCAGGGTGGAACGGCAGCTCAAAATCAAAATCCCGCCGATTCTTTGCAAAATAATCAACAGAACCAACAAGACCAGGCGATTGCACAAAACGCAGGTTCTGACAAAGATGAGGAAAAAAACGAACAAAATTTATTTGACGAGGACGAACCTAAAAACAACAGAAACCGTAGGCAGATTAACCTGATGATTGAAGATTCGCGCGATTTACCATCTGACGAAAGCGATGTTGACGATGGACGGGTACAAAACAAAAACATTGTTATCGATTTACAACCGATTTTCATTATATCGGCATTCGAAAAAAATGCTGTCGATTACGACCGTTTTCAGTATTACAACCTGGCTATTAACGAGATAAATGAAAAAAACAACTACAACCCGTTGTTAACCATATCAAACAAATCGAACGAAGGCTACAGAGAGACTTTTGAAAATTTCATCCTGTTCTTCAACGAGAAAATACAGATTCAGCAAAACAGTCTTAATTATCTTAACAGGGGTATTTTTCAAAGTCTCACGGGAAATTACAACAAATCGCTCGACGATTTAACCCGTAGCATCGAACTTGATGAAAAACAAAGCATTGCCTATTTTGTGAGGGCTAACTGCCGATACAAAATGCTCGAGGAAATTGAATTGCTTGCAGGCAGCAATACTGAAATAAGTGTAAAAATTGGTGAAAGAAATACCATAAACAGCTTCAGCAATGAACCGGCTGCGCTGGATTACAAACAAATTATGGAAGACTACGAAATTACGCTGTCGTTAAATCCTACCTTCTTTTTTGGGTATTTCAACCGGGCATGTATAAAAATCAGGCTTGGCGAATACCAAAGCGCGATGGAAGACCTGAACCAGGCTATTGAACTTGAGCCCGAATTCGCCGAAGCCTATTTTAACCGCGGACTAACTCGCATTTTTATGGACGACCTTGAAGGTGGCGCCCTCGATCTGAGCCGAGCCGGAGAACTCGGAATTTACGGTGCGTACAATGTTATTAAGAGGTATTGCAATTGAAAAATGCGTGAATGCAACAATGCGTGAATGCGTGAATGTGTGAATGCCTGCCCGAATAAACTTGTTCAGGCAGGCGTGAATGCATGAATGAAATTATCCTGACTATTCATAGCATGACCCGAAGTAATACTATGAATATTTTGAACGATTTATTACAGAAAACCTTTATTTTTGAGCAAACCTGAAAAACTAATTATATGAAACTTTTGGCTTTTTTAATTGCATTCAACTTTTTGTTTTTCGCTGGTTATTCTCAGAATTTTGGCAACTGGACCAATTTCCGAGGTTCAAACCTGGATGGACATGCCGCCGTAAAATCAGCTCCGCTGCATTGGAGCGACTCGACAAACGTTGAATGGAAAGTTCCGGTGAAAGGATTGGGCTGGTCGTCGCCAGTGGTTTTTGGAAATCAAATCTGGATAACTTCGGCGGCCAAAGATGGCAGGGAGTTTTATACATTTTGCTATGATTTAAAAACTGGCAAACTACTCGATGAAAAAACTATTTTCACAGCAGAAGACCCTCAACGGATTCACGGGACAAATTCTTACGCCACGCCAACTCCCTGTATCGAAGAGGGTTTCGTGTATGTTCATTACGGACATTTTGGACTTGCATGCATTAACACAAATAATTTCGAAGTGGTTTGGAAGCGCGAAGATATGCCGTGCGAACACATGCAGGGACCGGCTTCATCACTGGTTCTGCACAAAAATATGCTAATTGTTCATTTGGAAGGTACTAAAGATCCGTACGTTGCCGCGCTGGATAAAAAAACCGGGAAAACCATCTGGAAAAGTGTGCGTCCCGCAGAAATTTACGACAAACTGGAACCCGTTTTCCGAAAATCATATCAAACGCCAATCGTTATCGAAGTTAACGGCAGGGCGCTTTTGATCAGCAACTCGGCGTTCATGTGTTTTGCCCACGATGTGAACACTGGTGAAGTAATTTGGACCGTGGAATATGGCTACGATTCAACGGTGAGCATGCCGTTATATTGGGATGGGCTGGTTTATGTAAATTCAGGATGGATTTTTCTGGACAACACGCCCTCTTTTACAAGACAATATGCGATAGATCCCACCGGAAAGGGAGATGTAACCAAAACCCACGTAAAATGGATGTACGAGGACGAAGTTCCGCAAATTCCAACTCCGGTTATTGTTGACGGCAAAATGTACATGGTTCACGACCGCGGAATGGTAACCTGCCTCGATGCAAAAACCGGCGAAGTAATCTGGAAACAGGAACTGAAAGGCAACTTCAATTCGTCACCTGTTTATGCCGGTGGAAACATTTATTTCTTCAATGTAAAAGGCGATTGCACGATTATAAAACCCGGCGACAGTTTTCAAATAGTTGCAGAGAACAGTATTGGTGAAACGGTAAAAGCCGTGCCTGTTTTTGTGAATGACAAAATGGTTTTGAGGACTGAGAGGAATTTGTATTTAATCAAGTAAAAATTCCTCAATATTCTCAGGAGTGATTGTTTTCAACTCAACAACCGGATATGCTTCAGTAAATAATTTCGAAAACCTTCCTTTCTTTTTAGTATTCAGCTTAAATTCGAAAGCTGAATAAACGCCATCTTTTTCCTCAATAAAATCAATTTCCTGCTGGGTTGTTGTTCTCCAGAAATAATAATTTCCATAAAAATCACTGTAATGCAACTGTTTAATCCGTTCGCTTATAATAAAATTCTCCCAAAGCATTCCTTTGTCAGTGCGTAATTCAAATTGCTGAAAATTACCAACCAAAGCGTTTCTGATGCCATTATCATAAAAATAAATTTTCTTACCCTTTTTTATTTCATTCCGCTCATTCCGGCTTAAAGCATTAAGCTGATAAATGATAAAAGCCTTTTCGAGCAGATTAATATACCTCTCAATCGTTTCTT
>JBBIVS010000440.1:0-3557 GCA_037439605.1 Draconibacterium sp.
GGATGTAACCACACGAATCAACCGTTTTAAGGAAAGTTGCCGGAAAGCCAACATTACTTTAATGAACGAAATGGGTTACACGGTGGATGAATACCTTACCTTATTTGAAAATACCCTGCAACGGGCTGCTCTGCCCAATGTTGCACGAAACAAACCTGTTACGCTGAATACAAAACCTAAAAAGTATGCAGCCGAAAACGCGCAGGCTTTAACCGACGGCGCTTTGGGAGGCAGTAATTTTTACGCCAACTGGCTGGGTTTCGAAGGGAATAACCTGGAAGCCGTAATCGATTTGGAACAGGAGACTGAAATCGACACCATCACCGCGGCATTTTTGCAGGTAACCAACCACATTGTTTTCTTCCCCGAAAGTGTGACTTACTCGGTTTCAAACGATGCAAAAACCTTCCGTAATATTGAAACGGTTGCCAACGCCAGCCCGCTTGCACCCGAAAGTAAAAGAAACGACGTTGCCTATTTTACCAGCACCTTTAAACCTGTAAAAGCACGTTACATAAAAATCTCAGCCCAGAACATGTCGAAAGCGCCGGCATGGCACAATGCCGCCGGTTCTCCCGCCTGGATTTTTGTGGATGAAGTTATAGTGAATTAAGGACAAAACTGTAGTCATGGCAATTTTTGAAACAGGCTGCAGGCTGGCAATCTATTCATTGTTCAATTTTAAAATTTCATCAATGATATTGTCTGCTACCCGAAAATCAGTCAATAATAATTTGTCAATCAAAGGTTTTACCTTATCAATAATTGATAGTTGTTTTGCTTTGTGAATTACACCAAGTGTTCCGGTTACCTTAAATTTCAATCGGATTGCTAATTTGCGGGCTTTTAAATCATCAAGCAAAAGTAATACATCTTCATATTTTGATGCCAGCGCAATTGCACTTGCTTCTCCATAATCGACCTGAGTTTCCAGAAAATCCTGATATTTTTTATCTGAAACTGATTGAATTTTAATCCAATAAGGCAATTCTTCACCATATTCCCCTGCAATCTCGGGTGTTGTAATCAAATCTCCATACACTTTTTGCAAAAGACTTAACTCATCAATCTTCTGAAAAAGTATCAAAGTGCTGGTATCCGAGATTACAATTTTAGGCATTAGCTATATCGGAATATAAATCTGAAACCGATGTACTAAATACAGAAACTCCATATTTCCCAAGCATCTCGATGAATGCTCTTTTTGATAATCCAACAATCGCTGCTGCTTGTCCGGCAGAAAGTTTGGCATCCTCGTATAATTTAGCAGCAATTATCATTGAAAAATCATAATCTTTCAAATCAAGGCTGTCTGGTATATTTAGTTGTATCGTTCTCATAATAATATGTTTTCCCAAAAATACGAAATCATTATTTCAATCTGTAATTAGCCGGATGTTTTTTTAGCTGTACAATACCGCCGGTTCTCCGGCCTGGATTTTTGTAGATGAGGTGATAGTGAATTATAGTTTAAACTGTTCACCTGCTGACTTTCGGTCAGCTGGAGAATATAAATACCTCGATTCTGAAATTTCGGCTAAATCTGCCAGTGTTTATTGAACAACGCGATACAATCGCGCAGTAGCGGGGGTATGCAAAATAGGCCATTTTCTTACTCTGCCTTTTACAAAATTAATCTTCACTTTTGTTTGACATATTTTATTTTATAGCCTTTTAAAAGCTAAATAAAATTTCTGTTGTTTCGAAATGTTTCATACTTCTTCAGTTGTCTTTCTGAAATCGAAGGAGGAAACTTAACTATTGCATCTTCAAAATGTTTTTGAGAAATATTTCCTCGTTCTTTTAAAGCGTTGCGTTATGCTTCATTCACTAAAAAACTAATATCACTCGAAACATAATTTTTGGTTAGTTCAGCAAGTTTTTCAATATTAATGTTATCATCAACTGGTCTGTCAATTAAGAAAAGATTAAACAATGCAAGCCGTGCTTCAAAATCAGGTGGAGCAAGGTATATTATCTTATCCATTCTCCCTGTTCTTAGAATTGCAGGATCAATTTTTTCAGGTCGGTTAGTTGCAGCAATTATAAAAATACCATCCTTATTGCATTCAGTCATTTGTGCAAGAAACTCATTTACCTCACTAGCGTAATGATGTCCCAAATCGCCTTCTCTATTAGGTAAAATGGCATCTAATTCATCAATAAAAATAACCGTTGGAGCTTTCTCTCTCGCTTCTTTAAATACCTGACCAATTTTTTCCTGCGTTCCATGAATATAAATACTGGCAAGATCTGAAGGTTTCAGTTCAATAAAATTAAAGTTGATTTCTTCTGAAAACTGTCGTACAATAAATGTCTTTCCACAACCAGGGGGGCCATATAATAACATACCATTTGGCACAGAAACTTTATATTTCTCGTATAATTCTTTCTCTTTAAGAGGCATTATAACATCATTATACAAGGTATCTTTAAGTTCATTCATTCCGGCAATTGCATCAAATCCTTTTCCTTTTCCTTTATTTTGTGGGTTGGGATTATTTGATGCAGATTTGCTTTGTTGATTGTTTTTTGAAATTATTTTTGAGTCAATAGGTTTCGCAGTTAAAGCATTATAAAACTCAACACCATTTAAAAACCTGTTTTCAAGATTTATTGAAATAGCTTTTAAAATAATATTATCAAAATGTTCACTACAATCCGCATTATAGTAGGACGGTTTTCGAGGGTGCTCCTTACGTGCAGAAATAACCACATTAGAAATCTGTTCGAAATCTTCATTATTCACCGATTCAAAATCATAATACCAGGGTTGAACTCCTGTAACCATTTTGTAAAATACCAGACCTGCTGAAAAAACATCGCTTGATGGAAAATAAGTATTCCAAAAACATTCCGGTGCAAAATATTGATAACGACCTGCAGCATTAGTAATAATTGAAACAGGATCAATTGATTGAGCCAAACCAAAATCGGCTAATTTCCCAACAATTTTGTTGTCATCATAAGAAAGCAGTAAATTATCAGTATTTATATCCCTGTGAATAATTTGTGGGTTTTGGTTATGCAGAAAACCCAACCCATTTAATAAATCGGTCTGAATATATAGTGCTTCTACAAATGGTAGTTTTGATAGACGAGAGATTCGCTGTGTGAGCGTTTCGCCAGAAACAAAAGCCATCGTAATAAAATAATACACTTTGTCATTTTTTGTAAATTCATTTGCTTCGAAAACTCTGACAATGTTATTGTGTGTAAGATTTGACAGAATTCTGGCTTCCTGGACTAATGTTGCAATATCAGTGTTACGGGAATATTCTTCTTTAAAAACTTTCAAAACCTGAAGCCCTAAATATTTATGTTTCACCCTGTAAACTTCACCAAATCCACCTTCTCCAATGAAAAACTGGACTTCAAACGTACTATTAATTACTTCACCTTTTGACAAAATGCCGTTTATCGAGTTTCTCATCTCATTAAAGTTGAATCATCATTTTCCGAAATTACAGCCTTTTCTTTATCAGGTATTAGGGTAAACAATTCCCTAACAATCTCTTCAATTTTCATTTTTGAAGGATTGGTAGATATAATTTGTT
>JBBIVS010000441.1:0-2843 GCA_037439605.1 Draconibacterium sp.
AGGGAAATAGGAATTTTCTAGCATTCAAGCATTCTCGCATTGAAGTATTCACGCATTTCTTCACCCAAGCGATACATCAAGCAGCATCATGGTTGCAAATCCAAGCATGGCGCCAATGGTAGATAAATCGGTTTCGTTTCCGGTTTGCGATTCGGGGATAAGTTCTTCGACCACCACAAAAATCATTGCTCCTGCTGCAAACGAAAGTGCATAAGGCAAAATCGGTTTCATCACTAAAACAAGATAAGCACCCAAAACAGCGGCAATTGGTTCAACAGCTCCCGAAAGTTGCCCGTAATGAAATGCTTTCAGCCTTGAAAAACCTTCGCGGCGCAACGGAATTGAAACGGCGGCGCCTTCGGGGAAGTTTTGCAGCCCGATTCCCATTGCAAGGGCTATTGCACCGGCTAAAGCGCCAACATCCGGATTACTTGCCAGTACCCCAAATGCCACCCCAACAGCCAGTCCTTCGGGAATATTATGAAGTGTGATTGCCAACACAAGTAAAATGCTGCGTTGCCATTTTGTTTTTATCCCTTCGGCTTTGTCAATTTTAAGTCCCATGTGCAAGTGGGGCAAAATTCTGTCGATTCCAAATAAAAATGCGCCTCCCGTTAAAAAACCAACCAATGCCGGAATCCAGGGAATACCACCCATCTCTTCTGTCATTTTAATTGCAGGATTAAGCAACGACCAGAAACTTGCAGCAACCATTACACCGGCAGCAAAACCCAGCATAGAGTTTAAAACTTTCTGGTTAATTTCCTTAAAAAAGAAAACCATGGCAGCCCCTAACGCAGTTAATCCCCATGTAAACAGGGTGGCAAACAGGGCGAGTAATATCGGGTTAATTTCTAAAAGCGACTCCAAACTCATTTCAGCTTAAAAATTTTGAAAATTAATGCGATAAAAATAACAAAAAAGAAGTTGAAGTGACCACAATCGTAAATGATATGTTAAGAATCTGAAATTCAAAAAATTATATTATGAAATTGTGAATCGCCAGAAATAAAAGGGATATGCAGTTTGAATTTTATTTAAACTTATTACTTTTGCGCAAACGAACATGTTTAACTTAAAAATCGCTATTATGGCATATAAAATTTCTGAAGAGTGTATTGCATGTGGAACATGCATTGATGAATGTCCGGTTGATGCAATTTCGGAAGGTGATATTTATAAGATCGATCCGGATTTGTGTACCGACTGTGGTTCATGTGCTGAAGTTTGTCCGACTGAAGCAATTTCCATAGACGAATAAGCGGGATACCATAAAAAATTGCAGGCCTGGTTGTTGTTTTACAGCCGGGCTTTTTTTATTGTTTTCTGGATGATGATTTTCTGATAATCAGTTCGGTAGGCATTACAATAGTTTTGTATTCAGGTTCTTCCTTTTGATGTATAATTTGTTGAATAATTAACTGGGCTGCTTTTTGGCCCATTAAAAATCCGGGCTGTTTGATGGTGCTAATCGATGGTGTAACCACTTCTGAAAAAGGTTCGTTGCTAAAACCAACAACAGCCACATCTTCCGGAACTTTTATGCCATTTTCAAGCAGGTAAATAATAACGCTTAGCGCCGTTGTATCGTTGGCGCAAAATACAGCATCTGGTTTAACAGGGTTTTGCATGAGCTTCACAACTGCCTTTGTTCCTTCTTCGCGCGAAAGATTGTTGTGAATAATTAACGATTTATCAATTTTAATACCTGCATCATTTAAAGCATCAAAATATCCTTTTTCCCTGTTTTCGTAGATTTTCAGATTTCCAGGCCCTCCGATATGGGCAATGAATTTTGATCCTTGGCTAATCAGGTGTTGCGTTGCCCTGTAACCTCCGCCATAATCGTCAACCACAATTTTATGTGCCTTAATTTCATCAACAACACGGTCGAAAAAAACCATCGGGATTTTTCTTTCCGAAAATAATTTCAGATGATCAATGGTATTTGTTTCCATACCAATTGATAAAATTATTCCGTCAACCCGGTTGGCAAATAATGCCTGGGCTATTTTACATTCCTTTTCATGTTTGTCGTTCGATTGCGAAATAGTAACTGCAAAACCCCGGCTGTATGCTACTTCTTCAATTCCGCTGATTACCGATGAAAAAAAGTGACGGTTAATTAAAGGGACTATTACCCCGATTGTATTGGTTCTGCGGGTGCGTAAATTGGCTGCGAGAATATTCGGCCGGTAACCCATTTCATCGGCAATTCGTTTTACCAGGTTGCGGGTTGCCTCGCTGATAACCGGATTGTCCTGTAATGACCGGGAGACAGTTGATGCTGAAAGGTTTAGTTTTTTCGCAATGTCATGTATCGTTATTTCCGGTTGATTTGCCATAGTATTCAGTTTAATAACAAAAATAGCAGTAATATTTATTCTTGCAATCGATTGCGATATACTAAATCTTTTTATTTTTGTACAAAAGTATGTTTTTAATCAATTATTTTATAGTCTGGCCAATTTGATTGAAAAAACTAAAAATGAAAAAATTATGGCAACAATTTACGAGGAAAGGTACAATTACCATCCCGAAGATTTTAAAAAATACGATACGGAAAGAATAAGGAAAGAGTTTTTGGTTGAAAGGTTAATGGATCCCGGAAACATCAGGTTTGTTTATTCGGTTATCGAACGTTTCATGGTTGGAGGCGCTGTGCCGTTAAATGAAGGGTTGAAACTTGAACCAATCGATCCGTTGAAAGCAGATTATTTTTGTCAGCGCCGCGAGGTTGGCGTAATCAATGTTGCAGGTGCGGGTTCAGTTGTTGTTGACGGTACCGGGTACAAAATGGATTTTAAAGATGCGCTGTACATTGGAAAGGGCAGCAAAGATGT
>JBBIVS010000441.1:2886-3556 GCA_037439605.1 Draconibacterium sp.
CTCATTTTTATATCAATTCGGCTCCAGCACACAAGGAATATCCGGTAAAGCATATAACACTCGAACAAGCAAATAAATTGCATTTAGGATCGCTCGATACTTCAAATGAGCGTACAATCAATCAGTTACTGATTAACACGGTTGTTGAAACCTGCCAATTGCAGATGGGAATGACGGAATTGAAGCCCGGGAGTGTATGGAATACAATGCCTCCGCATCTTCACAGCAGAAGAAACGAAGTTTATTTCTACTTTAATGTACCCGAAGGACAGGCAATTTGCCATTTTATGGGCCTTCCGAATGAAACGCGCCACATCTGGATGCAAAATGAGCAGGCTGTTATTTCCCCTAACTGGTCGATTCATTCGGCAGCCGGAACAAGTAATTATTTCTTTATCTGGGGTATGGCGGGAGAAAACCTCGATTATACCGATATGGATGCAATTAAGCCAACGGAACTGAGGTAGAAGGAGCAGGCAATAGGCAGTGCGTTGCAGGCAGTTTGATGTTAGAGGTTCAGAGTTTAGAGTTCAGTGTTCAAAGTATGGAGTTTAAGGCTAAAAGTATCAAGACACAAGACAAATTTTAATAATAATAACCGGTGACCACTGAAAAATGACCAATCCCCGATATTCAGTAATTACAACTCAATTAAAACAACAAAAAAGGC
>JBBIVS010000442.1:0-3547 GCA_037439605.1 Draconibacterium sp.
ATTGGAAGATTCTTATCTTAAATCATACCAGATTTATCAGGAACTGACAGTTTTCTCAAATCCTGAAATGATTCACGAGTTACGCAAAAAACTAAAACAGTTGTACTACCAGTTCGATTTTATCCGCTTTGTCCATCCCCGTTTTTTCAGGCTGAAAACTTACCAACTGAACAACATTACCGAGCAATTGGGAGAGGATCATGATTTGTTTGTATTTTTGACTGAACTGCTCGAAAACCGGTATGACTTCAGCGATATTGAACTCGAAATCCTCGAAAACCAGGTTCAGCGCCTCCGCGAAATCAACCGCAAAAAAATGTTCCCAAAACTGAAACAGTTTTTTGCTGATTCGCCTGAAGTTTTCAACCAGAAAATCCAAACTATTTTCAAGGTTTCATAACAAGATCAAGCGGTTTGCCGGCTTCTTACAAAAACAGAAATGGCAGTTGCCCCAAATGTAAAAATGTAAAGCATTATATCAAGTTGCACCGCACCTATTTTTGAAGGGATGATTTCGGCCATCGATGCCAGAAAAACAGAAAGCGCCACAAGCGAAACGACCAGCAACTCCTTTCCGGGTTTACCTTTTGTTATCACCCCGGCCAGAATCACCGGCGCCATCATGGCAGTGCCAGTAAAACTGACCCTCGCCAGCAGTGCAATCTGGTCGCCCATGAGGGAGGCAAAAATCATAACCAGCACCGAGAAAACAAAAAGAAAGATTTTGGTAATAAACATCACCTTTTTCTCTTCTCCCGGAAGAAGCGATCGCAACTCGTTTCCCAGTGCAAAAATCTGAGAGTTGGTAGTTGACAAACATGCGGCAAAGAGGCCAACCATCGCAAGTCCGGCTACCGGCGCCAACTGGTCGTAAAGCAGCGCTTTCCCCCAGAATTCCTGTGCCGAAGCCTGAGGATATTTTACTGCCCCGTACATTCCAATAAAAATGGTGGCCATGATTACCAGAATGGCAAATGAACCGACAGCCACTGTCATTTTTTTCATCGACTTCAGGTTTTTCATCACCACAAGCCGGGTGGTCATTTGAGGCTGTGTTACCGGAATCATCACCACTGCAATCAGGCTGCCCAACAAAAACTGCCAGTTAAACAATCCCTTCGGGCCGGGAGTGGAAAGCAATGCTTCGTTGGTCGAGGCAACCTGCGTGAACATGGTTTGAATTCCCCCAAGTTTCACTATACAGGTAATGGCAATCAGCCATAAAACCACCAACAGAATGGTTCCCTGGATGGCATCGCTGTACACCATCGCTTTAAAACCGCCAATTTCAGCATATAAAATCATCAGTGTAACCAGCACCAGCGACCAGCCCCAGCGTGGCAAAAAAGCTGGGAAAGCCGCATCGAAAAAAACAGAAATCCCGCGAATTTGTATGGCTGCGTAGGGAATGAGGAACAGGAACGAACTCAGGAAAAGCAGGTATCCTGCCCACTTTGAACTGTAAATGTCGGTCATCAAACCGGCCACACCCTTAAATCCAGTTTCTCGTGCTTTTTTGCGCAATTTCTGCCCGAACCAGAGGATAAAAAAAACCATTGCCCCATCAGAAAAAGCAAGAAAAATCCATGCTCCAATTCCGTTTTGCCTGAAAAAATCGGGCATTCCCTGAAAAGTGAAAGCGCTGAAAAGCGCAGCCGAAAAGGTCATAAACCCAAGGAAAACACCCAAACTCGAACCGGCTAACATAAATTCCTGCGAACTCCGGTTTTTTTTGTACGATTTGTAAGATGCATAACCGAGCAATCCGAAAAAGATTGCAAACATAATAATTACCCAGGTTGTCATTTGCCTTCCTCCTCATCGTTTGGTGAAACACGGCCGCCAAGGTAAGTTAAAACTACAAGTGCAATTGTTGTTAAGATGGTTGTCCAGAGGGTAAACGGCAACCCTAAAACAGAAGGATTGATTTTCCCTGGCGCAATTACCAATGGCGAAAAAGTAACAGCAATTATCACAATTACCGCCGTAACACATAATCGCCAATACATCATTCGTTTATTCTCAGTAAGTTTATTCATTATTGTTTTTTTTGAATTATTATATTTTGCCTTTGCCTTAGCCTCTGCCTTCCTACAATCTCTGTATCGTCATTCCACCGTCAACCATCACAATTTGTCCGGTGGAGTATGGCAGCATTCCGGTTGCCATTGCAGCAGCCACTTTGCCAACGTCTTCGGGCGTTCCCCAGCGTTTTTGGATACTGAGTCCCTGTTCAAACAAGCGATCATATTTTTCAGTAACTCCGGCAGTCATATCAGTTTTAATCACTCCGGGCTGAATTTCATACACCGGTATTCCGAATTCTCCTAAACGTGCCGCCCACAGTTTGGTAGCCATTGCAATTCCCGCTTTCGAAATGCAGTATTCGCCGCGGTTAACCGATGCAACACTGGCCGAAACCGACGAAACATTGATGATACAACCCGAAAATTCAGGGTTCTCCTTTTTTTGCTGAACCATGTGGTTTGCAAAAAGCTGTGTCAAAAAATAGGGCCCTTTTAAATTGGTTTCCAGTACTTCGTCGAAAACATCTTCGGTGGCTTCCAGAATGTCTTTTCGCTCGCACGGGGCAATTCCGGCATTATTAACAAGAACATTCAAGGCCCCGAACTCCGAAACAACAGTATTGAAAATTCGTTGTCTGTCTGTTTTGTCAGCGACACTGCCTTGTGCATAAACAACACGGGCTCCTAACATTTTCAAACCATCCAGCACAGGCTGCACCGTTTTTTGTTCCCTCATACCGTTAATGGCCAGGTTGAACCCTGCTTTTGCCAGTTCAACTGCAATTCCAAATCCAATTCCGCGCGAACCCCCTGTTATTAATGCTGTTTTTCTCATTTTCAATTCTACTGCCTGCTTAATTACTGCTGCTTAATACTTCTTAAACCACTGTCGCTAAATATTTAACGGTGTAATTTCCACCCAACTCTTTTTCGCCCAGCTTTCCAGCCCTTTTTCAGCAAGTTGAACACCTTTTGCGCCTTCCAGCAAATTCCACTGAAAAGGCTCATCTTTTACAACGTGTTTCAAAAACAATTCCCACTGAGCTTTAAAAGCGTTGTCGAAATTTTCCTGCTCTGGTACTTTGCTCCAGCCTTCGTAAAAATTAATGGGATTCGGAATATCAGGGTTCCACACGGGTTTTGGGGTGTTACCGTAATGTTGTGTCCAGCATTCGCGCAGTCCGGCCACTGCCGATCCTTTTGTTCCGTCAACATGCAGGGTGAGCAAATCATCGCGGCGCACACGGGTTACCCAACTCGAATTAAAATGAGCAATTATGCCGCCTTCCAGTTCGAAAGTTGCATAAGCTGCATCGTCGGCGGTGCATTTGTAGGGTTTCCCCTGTTCGTCAACGCGCTCGGGAATGTGTGTTGCGCCCAGACAAAATACTCCTTTCACTTCGCCAAACAAATTATCCAGAACATATCGCCAATGACAAAGCATGTCAACGATTATTCCGCCGTCGTCTTCCTTGCGATAGTTCCAGCTTGGGCGCTGAGCTGGGACGGTGTGCCCATCG
>JBBIVS010000443.1:0-3545 GCA_037439605.1 Draconibacterium sp.
TAAGTCGAACCCGTACTCCTTCAGTTGATTGTAAATATTGCTGAAACGGGTAATAATTTCGTTTTTATCGAGGTGTTTAAGCGAAAGGTAAATTTGGTTTGTACCCGACTGCTTCAATTGTTTGTATATGCTGAAGGCCACAACATCGCGGGGGCAAGTTCGGCAAGCGGATGAATGTTTTGCATGAACCGTTCGCCTTTTTCGTTGAGCAACCAGGCGCCTTCGCCCCGCACCGCCTCGCTGATAAGGTATGCTTCTCTGCCCGGAACAAACAGCGCGGTTGGGTGGAACTGGATAAACTCGAGGTCGGCAATTTTAGCCCCGGCTTCATAAGCCATGGCAATTCCATCGCCGGTTGCAGTGTACGGATTTGTTGAACGAAGAAATACGCGCGATAAACCTCCTGTAGCCACTATAACCGCTTTGGTTTTGAAAATGATGTTTTTGCGGGTTACGAAATCGTATGCATGTAACCCGGTAATGCAGTTGTTCTGTTTAATCAGTTTTATGGCTGTTACATTTTCGAATGGAGTTACTGTTGGTTGTTCCAATACTTTTTTCAGTTTAAAGCTGGTAACCAATTTACCAGTGGCGTCTCCACCTGCATGAAGAATTCGCCGCTGGCTGTGTCCACCTTCGAGTCCCAGAACCAATCCTCCATCTTTTTTATCGAATTCCATGCCCATGTCAATCAGTTCGTAAACTCTTTGAGGGCCTTCGTTTACAAGCACATGAACAGCATCAATGTCGCAAAGTCCGCGTCCGGCTACCTGGGTATCTTTTAAATGTTCTGATGGAGAATCGTTTTTGTCGATAACAGCGGCAATTCCACCCTGAGCGTAATATGAATTGCTGATATCGAGTTGCGATTTGGTTACAATGGCAACCTTTCCATACTTTGAAGAATGAAATGCCGCAGAAAGCCCTGCCAGACCGCTACCTATTACAACTGTATCAAATTCAATTACTTGCATTTAAAAAAGGTATTTTGAAAAACGACCCGCAAAGTTAATATTTCTTTCATGCAATTGCATGAATTATTTAACTATTCCTGCCAAAATTAAGGAAGATAATCGGGGCGGATTGGAGAAAACAGTTCAATTACAATTGAATCCTGCAGAATTTTCACTTCGTGCTCCACGTTTTCAGGAATGCTCCAACTGTCCCCTGGCTTCACAATATGCCAGGTCTGGTCAATCCTGAAATTTAATTTTCCAGCTAAAAGGTAGCTGGTTTGTTCATAAGGATGTTGATGTGGAGGAATTTTGAAGTCCTTTTCAAGTTTGAATTCGCAGAGTAATGTTTTTTCTTCCCAGGCCAATGGCCGCATAGTAACACCTTCAATGAGCGGACGAAATTTTCGGGTATCTTTTTTTGTGAACATTCGATAGAAACTTTAAATTAAATATCACTCATTATTTGTCCTGAAATCTGCAGTAATGATATTTCTGCCAGCTTTGTCAGGTACTGCACCGAAATCAGCCTTTCTTCAGCATCGAGCAAACTCTTTTGCACTTCGCGCAGTTCGAGTCCTGATAAGTTGCCGAGTTTATACCTTTCCAAAGCAATTCCCAGGTTTTCAGTAGCCACTTCAAGATTCTGTTTTTCGAGTTTCATTAGCCGCAGGTTATTTTCGTAGGCATAATAAATGGTTATCAAATCGCCTTTCACTTCCTGCTCCACCTCCTGGTACTGGTATTTTTGAGTTTCGATTGCAATTTTTGCATTCAATTTTTCACGCTTTCTTTCAAAGCCGTCATAAAGATCCATTCCCAGGGTCAGCCCATAATTTATTCCGTTTACCTGCTGGTTTTTTACATTTCCTGTCTCGTAACGGTTGTAGGAATAAGTGTATCCCGATGATAAATTCAGGTAAGGATAGGCACGACCAACAATAATTTTGTAATCAAGTTCCGAAATAACCTGGTCTTTTGCGGTAAGCAGCAATCCGGTGTTTTGATGTAGTGTTAAATCAAGCAGGTTATTGTATGTCAGCGATGTATCTATTAAAATCAGGGTGTCTTTTAATTCAATATTTTCCTCCAGATTTTCAAGCGCCATCAGTTTTTTCAGCCTTACCTGCGATGCAAGCTGATTTTCTGTTTGTTTGGCATACCTCGAACTGTCGGCATTTAAATAAACTATCGACTGAAACAATTCGAGTTTTGACAATGAACCAAGTAAATATCTTTGTTCGTCAATCCTCACCCGTTCGCGCGAAATTTCTACCGCGTAAGCCAGGTTTTTCGACAGATTGAGTTGCTGCGTATAATGATAGTATTCGGCAATAATTTTCGACACTAAATTTTCCATATTCAATTGGGTACTTAATTCTCCAATCTTTTTCAATTCACTAAGTTTCTGGTAAGTTGTCTGAACCTGGAATCCCTTGAAAAGGGTAAGGTCGAGATTGACATTGGCTGTACCCGAATTGTTATGAACCCCACTGGTGGAATTTTTACTTCCATCGCTCAAATTCTGCTTGGTATTGTTTAAATTTCCCCCAAACCTGTTGGTAGTTGTAATTGTTGGAAGATAACCTGCATTTCCCAATGTGTAATTATTGCCCGAGATTTGTTCCTGAGTTTTGGCAATTTTCAGCGAAAGTTGTTTTCGAGTCCGGTAATAACGCAACGGCTCAAATCGTAAACTTCCTGAGAACCGACATTTTGAAAAGTAATCAGGACAAATAAAGCGGCAATTATAACCCTGTTAGTCTTCATAAGATTCAATTTTTTCAGAACGGCTGGGTTCATTACCCTGGATTTTTGTTTCGCTTGAAATTAACAGATATATACCTGGCACAACGTACAGTGTCAGGAAAGTGGAAATGGTTAACCCGCCCACAACAGCAATACCCATTGCAACCCGGCTTTGAGCGCCTTCACCCAACCCGATCGCCAACGGTAAAATTCCCAGGATTGTTGATAAACTTGTCATCAGAATTGGCCTGAAACGGGCGGCTGATGCATATTTTATAGCTTCCAGTTTATTCATACCCACTGCTTTTCTCTGGTTGGCAAATTCAACAATCAGAATTCCGTTTTTCGAAACCAGTCCAATCAGCATAATAATCCCAATCTGGCTGAAAATATTCATTGTAATGCCAAAGTACCACATAAAAATCAACGCGCCGGTTAATGCCAGAGGTACAGTCATCATCACAATCAGCGGATCTTTGAAACTTTCAAACTGCGCCGATAGCACAAGGAAAATCAGGATAATAGCTAAAAGGAACGCAAACATTAAGCTCGACGAACTTTCCATAAAATCTTTTGAGTCACCGGCAAGCGCAGTTCTAAAAGTGTCATCGAGTACTTTGTCGGCAATTTTATCCATTTCTTCCAATCCCTGGCTGATGGTTTTCCCTTGTGCCAGTCCCGCTGAAACGGTGGCAGCCACAAAACGGTTGTAACGGTAAAGTTGCGGTGGCGCTGTTGCTTCCACCAATTCAACAAAATTGTCGAGCTGAACCATTTGTCCGGTGTTGTTTCTAACATACAACGATTTCAGGTCGAGTGGTTTATTCCTGTCCTGCCGGGCCA
>JBBIVS010000444.1:0-3539 GCA_037439605.1 Draconibacterium sp.
TGGGGAGTGAGGTAAGGGTGCGAATGGGTTAGTTTATCAATTACATAGTAACTGTTGTTTTCAATTTTCACCAAATCGCCTTTGGCTGTTAAGTTGTCAATATTTCCCCTGAACTCTTTGTCCGATTTAAAACCCTTTATTCCGTTCTTTACTGCAAATTTTACATGAAGTTCATTTAAATCGGAATATTGGTCAACACGGATCATCCCGATTATTTTGGGTTCGGACAGTTCTTCGCGTTCTTCCTCCGATGCCCGGTAAGGATAAAAAGTGATTACGGCAATAACCACAATCAGCATAGTGCCAAAAATCAGCAGCTTCTTTTTAACTCCTTTTTTCAGCCTGTATTTTTTCTTCCGCTTTGCAACAGGTTTCATTTGTGCTTCGTTTGTTTCCATCATTTTGTATTCAACTCAACAGAACTGGTATTTACAAAATAAGGCTAAAACAAAACGATTGTTTTTACTGAAACCGGAAGTTATAAACACACATTTGTTAAACGGCAATTGAAAAGCAATCACCCGTTAAATAAAGTCTTGATTTTTAGTAATGTTCCGTCTGAAATAAAACTATTTAACTTCTGAAATTTTTACAGCCCAGGCCAAATTGCACGGCAGGTTTTTACGGACAGATTCAGGAACAAATATTTTCACTCCCTTATAGGTGTTTGCCCATTTCAAACTGGTTTTTGATCCGATCATGTTCAGTTTTGCATTTTTTGCTGCAAAAACACCTTCAACTTCAAAAGATTCAGGAAGGCCGGCACCATCCTGCTGTTCAAGATAAATGGCGTAAACCGCCTTTGAATCTTTTTGTTGCGAAAGACAAATATTCCCGGTTTTGAAAGGTGCAATTGCACGGGTTGAATAAATAGCTTCCCCGTTCACGGTAATCCATTTTCCCATTTCTTCAAGCAGTTTGTATGCATCCTCCGGCCAGGTTCCATCGGGTGCGGGGCCAATATTATATAACAAATTTCCTCCTTTTGCAACAATATCAATCAGCATGTGAATAGCTTGTTTTGGGGTCATATATTGCGGATTTGGAACCCACGCCCATCCTCCTCCGGCAATAATACATGATTCCCACGGATAGGGAAGTTGTGTTTCGGGAACGCGGTTTTCGGGTGTTAAATAGTTTTGATTTGGGCCGCGAACTGCGCGGTCAACCACAATCAGCCCGGGTTGTTTTTCGCGGGCTTTGGCAGCCAGTTCATCCATTCGAATATCCTGGTTAACTATCCGGTTTTTAATGAACCCTGTTTTGGTTTCTCCAAGTTTTGATGCGTAGGCAGTTTCATAAATACCATCTGGTTTTTTTGAAACCCATCCACCATCAAGCCATAAAATATCCACTTTCCCATAATCAGTCATCAGTTCCATAATCTGGTTATGTGTAAATTCAACAAATTTCTCCCATTTTTCAGGATACAGGCCTGGGTCGTAGTTTACATTTCTGTCAAGTGGAGGGAATTTTGGGTCCCAGTAATATTCACTGTTCCAGTCGGGTTTCGAAAAATAGGCGCCAGCCCACAAACCTTCGGCACGGAAAGCATTGAAAATTTCCTTGGTAACATTCGCTTTTGGATTCACGCTAAAAGGTGTTTTCTTCGAAGTGATTTTATAATCGGTGTATTTTGAGTCGAACATGCAGAAACCGTCGTGATGTTTTGTGGTGAAAACCACGTATTTCATACCTGCATTTTTAGCGGCAGCCGCCCACTTTTCGGGCTCAAAATTTACCGGGTTAAAACTCAGTTTCAGGTTTTCGTACTCTTTCAGATAAGTGAAATAATCGTCAGGATTGGAACCTTTTCTGCGTTCGCACCAGCCGTAATCTTCGGGACAAATCGACCACGACTCAACAATTCCCCACTGACTGTAAGCGCCCCAGTGCATCAGTAATCCAAATTTCAAATCCTGCCATTTCTCCAGCTTTTGAAGCACTTTTTCATCGGTCGGCCAAACGTATCCCGTAACTTCGTGTTCATATTGTGCATTGGAAATCAGCACAAAAAGGATTGGGATGATAAGAATTAATTTTTTCATTATATCGATTTTTTAGTTTTTAACTTCGAATATTGAGATGGCTGAATATTATTTTTCTTTTTGTTCCTCACCCTTCGGGGGAGGCCGAGAGGGGACTTGTTAGTTCCCCCACTATCCTTCTTCCATGCAGTTCTTTAGCGCCAGTAACTCTTTGGATTTCCTTAATATTCTGGTTTGTAACTTTCCCGGCAACCAAAATTGTAATCTGTTCTCCTGCAACTTCAATCATTTTTCTGATGGTTTCCAATCCTTCCAGCGCGGTAGGTTTTCCTCCTGAAGTCAGAATTCGTTTAATCCCACCGATTTTCTTTAAAACTGAAACACCTTCAACCGGGTTTTCCATTGCGTCGATGGCTTTATGAAAGGTAACCGGCAATGGATGAGCGCATTGCGTCAGAACTTTTAAATTTACCTCATCAATTTTGTTTTCCGGAGTAAGCAAACCTAATACCACACCAGTTGCTCCGGTTGATTTTGCCTTATCGATTTCAGATTTCATTCTACGTATTTCATCTTCCGAATACACAAAATTTCCGGCACGTGGCCGAATCATTACCATTACCGGGATTTTCATCGTTGAACATGTTTTTTGCATCAGTTCAAACGATGGAGTTAATCCATCATTTGCCAAATCGGAGCAAAGCTCAATCCGGTTGGCGCCCAGCTTTTCGGCTAAAACAGCTTCTTCAAAAGTTTCAACACAAGCTTCCCTTAACATCTGAAATACGGAATGTTTTTCTTCAAATTTAAAACGATTAAAGAATAATTGCACTTTAAAAACCGATTAATTGTATTTTTTTAAAAAGTTTTCTGGCTTTTTAAAGAGTGTTTCTGCAAATCTGATGCACGATTTGTGTTAGTTTTGCGGTTGCGAAGAAATGGATAAGAGCAATAAACCATATAATCTGATTACTATTCTGGGACCTACTGCAACCGGAAAGACAGGATTGGCAGCACATTTGGCCGCTCGTTTAAATGGAGAAGTGATTTCTGCCGATTCGCGCCAGGTTTACCGTGGAATGGATTTGGGAACAGGAAAAGATTATGCCGATTATTTTGTTGACGGCGTTGAAATTCCATCGCATTTGGTTGACATTGAGGATGCCGGGGTTCATTACAACGTTTATCGGTTTCAAACCGATTTTGTGCGGATTTTTGAAGAAATCAAATCTAAAAACAAATTTCCGGTTTTATGCGGCGGCAGCGGACTTTACATTGAGGCAGTACTGAAAAATTATAAGCTGATTGAAGTACCGCCCAATAAAGAACTGAGAAAGCAACTGGAAGGAAAAAACCTGGAAGTGTTAACCGAAATTCTGAAAAGTCTGAAACCGAAACTGCATAACGAAACCGATGTTGAAACCGATCGTCGTGCAATCCGTGCCATTGAAATTGAAAAATATTATGCCGAAAATCCGCAAATTGATTCGCATTTCCCGGAAATAAACAGCCTGAATATTGGTATTGATTTCGACCGTGAATTGCGAAGGC
>JBBIVS010000445.1:0-3531 GCA_037439605.1 Draconibacterium sp.
TGTGCGTAAAGTTTGCGACCAGCACGGTACAATGATTGTTCTTGATGCCAGTTTAATTGGAGAAAATGCATATATGATAAAGAAGCGTGAACCCGAGTTTGCAAACGCCGAAATTAAAGATATTCTGCGGGAAATGTGCGGTTGCGCTGACATGGTTTATTTCTCAAGCCGGAAAGTAAGTTCGACGCGCGGTGGTGGGATTTGCACCAACAGCAAAGATTTGTACCTTAAAATGCGCGACCTGCTTGTACTTTTCGAAGGATTTACTACTTACGGAGGTATGTCAACCCGCGAAATTGAAGCAATGGCTGTGGGTATGTTTGAAACCTGCGACGATACGGTAATCAGCCAGTCGCCATCGTTTATTGAATATGCGGTTAATTCACTCGATACTGCCGGAGTGCCTGTGATAACTCCTGCCGGTGCGCTTGGATGCCATATCGATTCAATGGGATTTTTACCACACGTTCCGCAACAACAATATCCGGCGGGAGCGCTTGCAGCAGCACTATTTATTGTATCAGGAATTCGCGGAATGGAACGCGGTACAATCTCAAGTATCCGCGATGAAAACGGCAACGACATTCTTGCCGATGTTGAATTACTCCGTTTGGCTTTCCCTCGCAGGGTTTTCACACTTTCGCAAACCAAATTTGTAATTGACAGGGTGAAATGGTTGTACGATAACCGGGAACTGGTTGGCGGATTGGAATGGGTAGAAGAACCGCCATTACTGCGTTTCTTTATGGGGCGTTTGAAACCTGTTGGAAACTGGGTGGAAAAACTCGTTGCCAAATTCAAGGCCGATTTTGGGGATTCGTTATAGAAGCCCCCTAAATCCCACATTGGGGGACTGTTAAGAAAATAATTCACTTTATAAATTTCTATTGAGGGAATCAGAAATGGTTCCCTTTTTTTTTATTGTATTTCTCAATTTTATCTTCAACTTTAAACCCGAAACTTTAAACTCGAAACAAATGGTTGACTGGAACAAAGTACGCGAAGAATTCCCCGTTTGTAAAAAAAATATATATCTGAACCCTGCCGGTGGATCGCCGGTTTCGTTGAGCGCTGCAAACGAAGGCAAACGTTTTTACGATGAAATGCTGGAGTTTGGCGATATATACTGGGACAAATGGCTGGAACGGACGGAAAAAGTGAGGTCGCAACTCGCAACTTTTATTGGCGCTGACCGCGACGAAATCGGTTTTACAACCAACACTTCGCACGGGATGAACCTTGTCGCACAGTTCCTGAAAGAAAAAGGAACAGTATTAACCATGCGCGATGAATTTCCATCCACTACTTTTCCCTGGATCAACCAGAAAACTGAAATCAAATTTGTGGAGCCTGAAAATTATGGTTATTCAATAGAGAATATAAAAAAAGCTTTAACCCCGGATGTTAAAATAGTCATTTCAAGCTATGTACAATATTGCACAGGGTTCAGACAGGATTTGGAAGAATTGGGCAATTTCTGCAAGGAAAACAACCTGATTTTTGTGGTGAATGCCACACAGGCGCTGGGAATTTTCCCTGTCGATGTGAAAAAATGCAATATCGATTTTTTGGTTTTTACCGGGCTGAAATGGGCAACTGCCGGTTACGGAATTGGTGGATTGTATGTAAACAAAAAATGGCTGGCTCCTGACAGTTTTCCGTTTGCAGGCTGGAGAAGTGTTGAAACTCCAGGGAAAATGGACAATCTGGCGCTTGAATTGAAAAATGAAGCATCGGTAATTGAATCAGGCTGTCCGCATTTTCCCAACATTTTTGCATTGGGGGGAGCTTTAAGTCTTTTCAATAAAATTGGACCTGAAAATGTAATGAACCGTGTACTTTATTTAAACCGGTTAATCGAACAAAAACTTCGTCAGCTTGGAATCGAACTGATTGTTCAGCAAGAAGACAAACACCGCTCCGGAATTCTGATTGCGAAGATTCCTAACCCTAAATTTGTAGTTGAAGAACTTTTTAAAAAGAATGTTTTTGTTTCGGTTCGTGGTGAAGGAATGCGGGTTTCGGCCAGCATTTTTAATAACGAAAATGATATTGAAGTTTTTGTAAAAGAACTGGCAATCATATTAAAACATTAATAAAATGAAAACGCACCATCTATTTCTGATTTTATTCTTGGTTGCTACAGGTTTAGCTTCCTGCAAATCATCTAAAAAAGCACAAACCAACGAAGTAAAAACCATCGCCGATAATAGTATGACCTCAGTTGACTGGTCCGGTACTTACCAAGGTATTCTTCCTTGCGCCGATTGCGAAGGAATTAAAACTCAACTCAGTTTAAATAAAGATTTAAGTTACATATTGGAAACCCAATATCTGGGAAAAGACGAAAAAGTCTTTCAAACCACGGGTACTTTTAAATGGAATGATGCAGGTAGCAAAATCACACTTGATAATTCAGAGCAGATGTATCAGGTGTGTGAAAACCGGATTTTTCAACTCGATAAAGATGGAAACAGAATTACTGGCGAAATTGCTAATAAATACATTTTGCAAATGGAGAAAACCGAACTTACAGGCAAATACTGGAAATTAGTCAGGTTAAACGGAAAACCGGTTCAACCCGGAGAGAGAGAAGCATTTATCAGGTTTGACGCTGAAGATAACCGTGTTCACGGAAACAGCAGTTGCAATATGTTTAACGGAAAATATGAGTTACCTGAAGGGAACTGGATAAAATTTACGCCATTTACCATGACAAAAATGGCTTGCATCGGCAACAACATTGAAACTGAATTTATGCAGGTTCTGGAAAAAACCACCAACTACTCTTTAACTTCAAATGAATTGATTTTACAGGATGAATACGAAACAACCCTTGCAAAATTTGAAGCGGATTTTTTCAAATAAAATCATTTTATTCGGGAGCATTGAAATAAAAATACCGCAAAACACATTTATTACCAGAGCTTTCAGGATTTTTTTCAACGGTTAACCTGATTTGCAAAGTATGTTTTCCACTTTTTAATCCCGATCCCAAAGTATAAAACCAGGGCAAATACAAATTTTTGCTCCATTGTGTAAACAAATCCATTTTCTTCCATTCCGATTCGTCGATGCTGTATTCGATGATTCCGGCATCGGGGCCGGCTGCAACAGCTATTCCCACAGCGTTTCCCTTAAACTGAAATTTGAGAATTTTGCCCGGATATTCTCCCACCAACATTGGAACATTCACGTAATTAAAACGCGTGTTTTTTTCATCTTCAGGTAGCCAGTTTTTAACCATTTTCCAACCTTTAATGGGTTTTGGCGGGTTTGGTTCAACCAAAATCCCTTTCGAATATGAATATTTATCCAATGGTTCGGGCATTACTTTCGCTACCGGTTTTTCCGTAACATCTGATTTTAAAGTATTTTGCAGAAAATGATTTATCGATTGATAATAAATATTCTGTCCGAATGGAGATGGATGCAAATCTTTAAAATCGTTTTCCCAATCGAACTCGCCGGCATCAATCCGTTCAGTTACTTCTTTTGCAAGATTTATGGTTGAAATGTTGTAATGCTCTG
>JBBIVS010000446.1:0-2610 GCA_037439605.1 Draconibacterium sp.
AACCGGAATATGGCTTGTACGAGAATCGGATTTCAATTTATCAAGCATCGAAATTCCATCCATTTCGGGCATCATTACATCGCTTAAAATAATATCGGGAATGATTTTAAGCGCTTTTTCCAAACCTGCCTTTCCATTTTCGGCCCTTGTCACCTGGTATTCGTTTTGCAGAATAGCAGCAAGGTACTGCGAAACATCATCGCTGTCTTCAACAATAAGTAAAACAGGCAGATTCCCTTTGGTTGTGATGGGTTCGTTTTCTGATTTGAAATAATTTGACGAAGTTATACCCGATGCAAAAATGTTTTTATCGGGTTCCTGAGTTTCCCGAATTTCGATTCTTGCGTTTCGGGTAACAGGAAGTTTAACGGTGAAAGTAGTTCCTTTTCCGACACTGCTTTCTGCTGAGATTGTGCCATTCATCATTTCGGTAAGTTCTTTGGCAAGTGCAAGACCAAGCCCGGTTCCACCGCCGGTTGAGGCATGATTTTCAACCTGGTAAAACCTGTCGAAAATATGTAACAAATGGTTAGCTGAAATTCCCACACCGTTGTCGGTTACCTTCAGTTCGAAAAGTTGTTCATTTGTGGTGGGGCCGGCATTTATTGTCACACTGCCACCTTCAGGAGTGAATTTTATGGCGTTCGACATCAGGTTTGAAACAATCTGCACCAACTTGTCGTGGTCGTAATCCATTAAAAATGAATGAACTTCATAATTAAAATGCAAACTGATACTTTTTCTTTGTGCCATAGAATGAAAAAGCCCTGTTACATAACCAATCGTTTTAATAATATCGGATTGTATGATTTGAACTGGCATTGCACCGGCTTCTATCTTTGAAATATCGAGCATCTGATTAACCAGCCGGAGCAAAATATTTGTGTTATTGTTAATTTTTTGAGCGCCCTCAGCCAGGTATTTTTCGGGTTCTTTTTCCATCAGGTTGGCCATTCCCCCGATTATAGTTAGCGGTGTGCGAAACTCGTGAGTGATGTTTGTAAATAGTTTGGTTTTCGCTTCGTTCAGCTCTTTTTGCTTACTTGCTTCCAGTTGCTCGAATTTTCTTTGTTGCCTGATTGAATCGATAACAAATATTAACGCCAATCCTGACATCGACAATGTATTTATCATCCATATAATTGAGTTTCTAAGTGGAGTTATCTGTTCGGGAACTGTGAGCTGGGGCCAAGAAATCCGATAATTACAACAAGAACTGAATAAACAACGAGCATAAAAATGGTTACTGATAGCCTTTGCATAGGAATGGTGAATAAAACAAATGAAAAACATGCAACAATTAGTCCGGCTGAAGTGACAATGCCGCCAAGTTGGTAAATGGTATAAAATGTTACCAGGATAAGCACCAGCATGTGAAGGGTAATGTAATGGTTAAAAAGACTTTTAAGAAAGGGAATAACAATTAATGTTATGGTCAGAATGGTTAATATGGTAAAACCGTACCGTATGAGAATTGTTAATTCTGGCACAAAAAAGAGGAACGCAAATGTGAGTATAAAAACATGTATAAATCCAAAAAATGTGGAAAGCCACAGCGCTTTTCTGGAGCTTAAAACTGCATCGCCACATCCCTGATAGTTGAGTAATTTCTCTACCCTATGATTGATTTCTGAAGTTAACGACTTTGCCATGTTTTGCCAGCAATTCAAGGTTTTATCTGCATCTCAGTAATTGGAACAGAATTGCCATTAAAGTTAACACAAAAAAAATCAGAAAACAATCATTAAATTTTGGATGCACAATAAATTCGTATTCAGTTGGTTTGATTAATTGTGCAGATTTTAGTTTAATTTTGTATCATTATTTATTAATAGTTTAAATATCGCATAAAATGAAAAAATTACTGATTTTGGTTTTGGCAGTGGTTGCATTAAGCTCATGCCACAATTATAAAAAAGATGCCGAAAGACTGATGTTTGTGAAGGACAGTTTGCAACAGGAAGCAGCTTACAGGGACTCTACAATTGTTGGATTTTTAAACGATTTCAGCGAGATTCAGGCCAACCTCGATTCGATTAAAAAGATTGAAAAACTGGTGACAGTTCAATCGGCCAGCGGCCGCGAACTGAATGCAAATCAGAAAAAGTTGATTTTGGAAGACATCGCATTACTGAATAGCTTGTTGCAACGGAACAAGGAACTTACTGCATCGTTGCAAAAGAAACTGAAGGATGCCAATTTTAAAATCGGAAATCTGGAAGGAACAATCAGGGAATTACAGTTGATGGTGGATAATCTTGAAACTCAAACCCGCGAAAAAGATACCGAAATTTATGTGTTAAAGGAAGATGTCAGAAAACTGAACGTCGATATTTCTTCGTTGAATGAAAAAATTGCTGCCGTTGAAACCGAAAGCCGGCAAAAATCGCAAACTATCGAGGCGCAAACCACAGCACTTAACAAGGCATATTATGCTTTTGGCACAGTAAAAGAATTGAAAGAGAACGGGATTCTCGAAAAAAGCGGCGGGGTGCTTGGTATTGGCAGAACTCCGGTTATTAAGGAAGATTTTAACCGCGATTATTTTACCGAAATCGATATCAGGAACTTTGATTACCTGCGGTTAATGGCCAAAAAGGCAACTTTGAT
>JBBIVS010000446.1:2639-3527 GCA_037439605.1 Draconibacterium sp.
ACAGGTAAAAAACTGGCAGATACTTTATTTGTTGATAATCCTGCAGAATTCTGGAAAGTTTCGAAATATTTGGTTGTGGTTACCGATTAATTTGAAATTCAAAATATGGTAAAAGAGGCATCTGAGAAATCGGGTGCCTTTTTTGGTTGCCGGAGGTTAGTTGCTTGTTTCTGGATACTGGATTTTCAATCCTTCAGTCCTTCAATCCTTCAGTCCTTCAATCTTTTTAAAAGCCACGCCATGTTTTCGGCAAGGGTTTTTATGGTTTGCATTCCCTCCTCATCATTTAAAACTTCCCCGGGAGTGCGGCCAAAAGCAAAGTTCCAATAACTCGAGCCAGGGACAATCATTTGGTTGATAAGGAAAAAATTGTTAATGGTTTCGAAAGCATGAAGCGCTCCACCGCGCCTGACAGCAATTACACCTGCGCCGATTTTTCGTTTCAGCAAATGATTGTTGGCGCGGGTTACATAACCGGCAACGTCAATCAGCGCTTTCACTTCGGGAGTTACATCGGCAAAATAAACCGGAGAGCCAATGATAATGCCATCTGCTTCAACCATTTTTTCGATGCAAAAATTCAGATGGTCATTTTTAATGTGACATTTCCAGTCCTGGGTTTCCTTACATTTCATACAGGCTGTGCAACCATGAACCGGTTTGTTCCCCAATTGAATAAATTCGGTTTCAATTCCTTCCTTTTGAAAAATCCCAAACATCGTATTGATTAGAATTGCCGTATTCCCGTTTCGGTGAGGGCTGCCGTTAAATGCTGCTACTTTCATTTTCACCCGTCAACGCGGACGTGAACACCGCTTCGGGATAGCGGCGTTCGAGGTGGGCCCGCGCCTCGGCATCGAGGGTGTCGCACTTGTTCAATACGACGAC
>JBBIVS010000447.1:0-3520 GCA_037439605.1 Draconibacterium sp.
ACCGTTAACTGCCGGCACCAGAAAGCGTTTCCTGTATTTGGTTTCACCGGTTTTTATGGCATGTAAAATTTCGCCGTAATCAACAGGGTTCTGTTTTTGCAAAAAGTAGTTTCTGTTCTCAAATTTCAGGATGGCATTTTCCAACTCGGTTTCCTTAATGGGTTTCAGCAGGTAGTCGATGCTGTTTACCTTAAAAGCCTGAATGGCGTAATTATCAAAGGCGGTGGTAAAAATCACGGGGCTTTCAATATCCACCTTTTCAAAAATCGAAAAACAAACACCGTCTTCAAGTTGAACATCCATAAAAATAAGGTCGGGCGAGGACTTTGAAAAATACTTAATTCCTTCTTTTACACTGGCAACAACTGCTGCAATTTTCCATTTTGGGCGCAATGCCGAGATCATTCCGCTTAGCAGGCGTTGGTTGTGCAGTTCATCCTCAACAATTACAATAGTCGTTTCATTATTCATAGTAAAGGCAGTTGAACAGTAAAAATGACGTCGCTTTGAGTAATTACAATTTCTTTTTCAGAAAGAATTTTGTATCGCTGAACCAGGTTTTTCAATCCGTTTCGGGTTGAGTAGGATGTTTCTTTGGGTTGCAGATTATTCCGGACAGTGACCGAATTTTCATCCGAAAAAATTTCAATCTTCAGCGGATTTTCCTTTCCTGCAATGTTGTGCTTAATCGCGTTTTCAACCAAAAGCTGGAGTGAGAGTGGTGGAATGTTTTTTTCTGTTATGGCATTCCCGATGTTGATTTTTACCTGAAGATTTTCGCCCAGTCTTTCTTTGTGAATGGCGATAAAAGAGCGCAACAATTCAATTTCATCTTTCAGTCTTACAGTTGTTTTTCCATTGCTTTGCAAAACATACCGATAGAAATCGGTGAAATTTTGTGTAAAATCAACCGCTGCTTTCTGGTCGTAAATAATCATCGACTTTAAAATGCTCAGGTTATTAAACAGGAAATGAGGGTTTAACTGGTCCTGCAAAACATTGTAATCGCCCATCAGTTTTACCCGTTTTAACTCTTCCAGTTCGTTTACCGATTTTATCCACTTTTCGGTTATGCGCAACCCGACAGAAACTACCAGGAGAATAAAAATAAAAATCCCGCCCAAAACCAACATCAGTTTTACAACCGGTTCCTTCAGCAGGTTTCCGCTGTCCATTAAACTTTCGAAATACACAACTGCAACCCATGCAAACAAAACACTGAAAACGAGGTGCACGGCAATTCTTAAACCGATTTTTTCGGGTATCGGAAAAAAATGTTCTGCCACATTGTCGAGTAAAACGTTGATTTCGCTGCCAATGATAAAAATGAGAATGACCCTTAAATACTGAACGGAGGTAATTTCGATGGTGTTTTTTGGAGAAAAACTAACTGCAATAAATAGAAACAGAAATCCGGTGAATCCTACAAGCAACATGCGGATGGCAGTGTGTTTTAATGTGTAGGTAGGTAGTTTGCTGATAAACAGCAGATTTTTCCCAATCATCGGATTTTTTTGATATAATTTTATAAATATCTCAAATATTCAATATTTGCACTACTGTTGATTATGAAGAAGAATTGATTTCATTTTCCCTGATGTTATTTGATTTAGATTAGCAACCAGCTTTTTATCTTGCCAGTTGATAATCTTTTATCAAAAGTTCCGGAGAAAGATTTAATCGTTTTGTAAGATTTCTAATCATTTCAATAGTTAATTTCCTTTTGCGGTTTAAAACCTCAGAAACCCTGCTCTTTCCTCCTATTGCGTCCACTAAATCAACCTGCTTTAGCTGCATTTCTTCCATCCTGATTTTAATGGCTTCAATTGGGTCAGGTGCTTCTATTGGATAATGTTTCTTTTCATATTCATCAATCATTAATCCAAGCACATCTGCTTCATCGCTTTCGGGTGTACCAATTGCTGCATCAAAAATTGTTTCCAGTCTTTTTAAAGCATCTCTATAATCAGCTTCTGTTTTTACAGGTTTTATATTCATCTTTTTGTCTTTTTAATGGTTAAATCGTATTTGCATCAATCTTGTTGTATTCATCGTGAGTCCCAATAAATCTAATGAAAATCCATTGTTTTTCGAAATTAAATTTGGCAACAAGTCTGTATGAATTGCCTTTTATATTAAATACAATTCTGCTATCCTTTAAAATACTGGCATTTGCATAAGTCTGCTTAACATCGTTAGGAGTTTTCCAATCAGCATTCATCGCTGTATCAAACCATGTTTTTAAATATTGTTCCGAGTCAATATGTTCCTCCCAATATTCTTTTAGTGTGCTTTTTGAAAAAATTCTATCCATGGATTCCAAATCATTAAGCAAATGTAATAAAAAATTCTCGATTTGGGAACTTTTTCATTGAGTAATGATTTTTAATATGGTTGGTAACGATTACTCATGTACAAAATTATCCCAATGTTTGCTAATTTGAATTATTCGCTTCCCAAACGCCCGGTAACTTTCAGGTAGGTGGTTTCCTTTATTTTGAAATCAGTTTTGGCGTCAATCAAATCGCTGTAGGTTTTTTGCCATTCGAGCCGTGCCATCAGCAAATCCGAAATAGTTTCAAATCCCAATTCATAATTGTCGTTGCTGATTCGCATATTTTCGTTAGCCTGTTCCAGCGCTTTTTCCGAAATACTGATGCGTAATAGCGCGTCCTGCAAATTCAGTTTGGCTTGTTCAATCTGAAGTTCAAGCAATTTGCGGTTTTTTTCGAGCTCCAGTTCCTTGATTTCCTTGGTGGCTTTTGCCGAATTTACCTTGTTTTTTCCCTGACCCCACTGAAATATTGGAATTTTTAATCCGGCCAGTATCATTTCGTAACCATCGTCAAAATCGGTTTCGCTCACTTTCATTCCGCCAAAGTAAAAGTAACCGGCGCTAAGTCCGAGCGTGGGCAAATAATCAGCCTGAACCATCCTTATGTTTTGTTCCTCCATTTCAATGTCTTTTTGAAGGGCCTTAAATTCGGGTCGTGCAGAAACATTTTCGCCGCCCAGTTGAGGCAATTTCAGTGTTGAACCAGCAATCAGTGAATCGTTTACCACAATTAGTGTGTCGAAACTGATTCCGGTAACCCGGCAAAGCGACATCCGGGTTAGTTCCAACCCATTTCGGGCTTTTTGCAAATCGAGTTCGGCTTTGTTTAACTGAACCTGAACTTTTAAAACTTCATTTTGATGTACCAGTCCTGTTTCGGAAGCATGATTTACTTTTTCCATTAAACTTTTGAGGGTTTCAACCGCAGTTTCGGCCAGTTTCACCTTTTCTTTCACCGATACAAACAGCCAGTAGGTTTGTTCGGCTTCAGCAACAACATTCATTTTTTGCATTTCGAGGTTGTAGCCTGCCATTTCGTAACCAATTGCAGCCATTTTGTTTCCTGTAGAAATTTTGCCTCCGGTGTAAATTGGTTGTTCAACACTGACACCCGCAACATAAGCACCCTGTAAACTGATTTCGAGTGGGAACCAGGCGTAGTAATTAAATACCGGGTTTCCATCG
>JBBIVS010000448.1:0-3515 GCA_037439605.1 Draconibacterium sp.
ACATCTTTAATCAATTCAGTTGATTTGAAAAAATTACCATCCGATTCATAAGCCAAAAAATTTAGCCAGAAAATATCATCAACCTCATCGTCAATGTTTTCTACAAAAAAATCCAAATCTTCAAAACCAAAAAGTAATTCGCTCTTTATTCTGATTTTATTCAGGGTCACTTCCATGTCAACCTCTGAATTTGTCTGAAATTGCGGAATGATAACGTGATCGACATTGGCGATTTTAACCCGAAGTTTCCCTTCGTTTAACAGAAAATTAGAGGCAAAATCCAGTTTTTCCTGATTGCTTTGACTAACCTGGTAGTTGATGGAAAATCTGTCTTTGTCGAAATTGGAAGCGTAATTTTTCGTTTCTTCCACAAACATTTTATTCAGACTGAACCTGCTTGACAGGCTCAACCCTTCAACATCAGTTTCGGAAGTTCCACTTGCATAGCAGAGTTTCGGTTTTAAAGGTTTTCCTTTTTCGGAGATTACCACAATTTCTTCCTTCAAAAACTTTTTTTCCAAAAAGGCCAGATATTCCGGAATTTCGCAAAAATACTGTAGTTTATCTCCAAATAAGTTTTGTGATTTAACCACAATGGTAATCAATACCAATTTTTGGTTATTGGCAAATCCAAGAAAATCTTCTATTGTTTTGATTTTTAACTCTCTGATTCCATTTTTGTTTTCAATAGTAAACTTTTCCCAAAACACATCTTTCAATTTGAATATTGAAGCTAATATTGATTTAATTTCTTCTGTAAGTAATTTTGAATCAACTTTTTCAAATGCTTCCAAAAGTTCTCCATTCTTAGTTTCAGTGTCTTCTTTTCCAAAAAATGTTTTGTAAATCTGATTTATTTTGTCGCCAGAGGCAGTCGCATAAATTGCTTTATTATTTCCACCCTGAACTTTTAGGCATTTCCAATTCTCAACATACTTTTCATCATATTTATGCAAAAGTTGCCCATCCACAAATATATTATTACTATCTAAATCAAAAACCAAAGGCAGAATATGATTTTCTGCTTCTTCCTTTAATTTTGGATTCTCAAGAAACCGGGTCCAAGGGCTTTTCCCCTGACTTTGCCAATCGCCAATTTTTAATAGTGTATCAAGCATATAATTTTCTTATTAAATTCTGTTTTGTCATTTACTCAAAGTAATCTATCCCATCTCCGAATACACCCTGATTTTCACTCTTCTGTAAGGGTGCGCTTCCTGTTCAACTTTTCTGATGACGGCTTTTAAGTTTACGCCCTGGTCCATCATCCGGGCAATAATTTTATTTTCGGCGCGGGGCAGGTAGCCTAATTTTTGGTTGCCGCAATACACTTCCACAGCAAAATAATCGTATGGGTTTTCGGCCTGGCGTTTTAAACTCAGTATATCGTTTTCTTTTAATCCCTTTTCAAGTTCAGCACCTTTATAATACTGAAAACCTGCAATGTAAACCGATTCGAGGTAAATATCCTTTTTGGTATCGGGTGCGGTGGCGCCTGTATATTTTGCAGCAATTGCGGCAGCGCCTCCTGCAAACAATCGTTTAAAAAAATCAATCCTGTTCATAGCATTTGTGTAAATCTGTGGCAAGTTCGTATTACAGACTCCATGTTTCGAAGAGTTTCATAAAAAATGTCGGCATTTGGATATTTTTTCTTTTATAAATCCCAAAAAACCGTCATCGCCGGCCAAGCGAATATCTTCGGCAACACCCAGAACAAATCTTCCGGGACCTTCGTATTTGGCAACCGGGGCCTTAAACAGAAATCGATTTGTGGCAGTTTCGGTAATAAATTTTTCTGACAGCGGATATTCTTCCAGCAAAAGGTTCCGTGCCCGCAGGTTGAGTTCAAATTCAACAAGTTTGTTTAGTTCGCCGTTATTTCGGAAAACATCGACAGGGTCGGAGTGGTGAAGCCTCTCGTACTCCCATTGGAACGGGGTTTCTTGTACATCGTCCATGCGGCAGATTTTAAACTGGCGGTTTTTCATTACATCGGTATCAAAAGCCCATACGAGGTTAAAGTCGTCTTTAAACTCAAAAGGTTCAACCCGCCGGTTTTTCACCGTTTGGCTGTTGCCCGAGGCATAATTTACCAGTAAAACCTGTTTTTTGTTTTTAATGGCTTTGTTCAGCATAAAAACCATTTCAGGCTTTTCCTTTTTCAGGTAAGCTTCCACAGCTTTGTCGTGATTAAGGAATGCCACCAGTTTTTGTTTTAACCGGTTTGCCGGAATTGAGTACCCTTCAATTGAGTCGATACTTCGGGCAAGAATATAAGCCTCTTCCTCGGTAAAATGAAGCAGGTTGGCAAGCATCTGGGTTGGCTTGCTTTCCGCTTCAACCCAGTATTTCCCATCTTTTTGCAGCAGGTTAAAACCAATGTTTTTAATCTCGTTGCAATAATTGTAAAAGGCCGAATCCCTGATGTCGAGAAATTCAGTACACTCTTTCCTTGTTTTGGGGTAGCTTCCCGAAAGGAAAAAAAGCAGGCGGAGCAGCCTGAACGATTTGTTATAACGGGGCATATTATTATTTTAAATTGAGCTTTAAATTTATCATTTTTTTACATAACAGTTTCAATTGAGTAAAAGAAATAGAATACTTTTATTATTCTTGTATGTAACTTGTAATGATATTAATTTAATGCACGATATAATTACCATACACCTTTGGGGAATCCGGATTGACGAACCGATTGTTACCCTTACCGATTTGCTTGTGTCGGTTTTGTGTTTCATATTTGCTTACAAAATCAACAAATCGGGGAAAAGTGAAAAAGTATTTCTCTATTTCAAAATTTACTTTTTTACCATGGGATTGGCCACTTTTTTGGGTGGAATTATTGGCCATGCTTTTTTGTACCTGTTCAGTTTTCACTGGAAACTACCCGGGTGGATTACGAGTATGATTTCGATAATGTTTGTTGAACGTGCAGCCATAGAACACACCCGGATTTGGCTGAAACCTCAGGTTGTAAAAATTTTAGGGATTATTAATATTTTAGAGTTTCTCACATTTCTGACACTTACAATTATTACTCTTGACTTTTTCTATGTTGAATTTCATTCGGGTTACGGGTTAATGTTTGTTGTGCTTTCGCTCGAAGGATTTCTTTTCCTGAAAACAAAAAACCCGGCCGGAAAATATATGCTTGCCGGTGTTGGTTTTGCCGCTTTGGCAGCCGTTTTCTTTATGACCAAAATATCGCCCCATCAATGGTTTAATTATTTATGTGTAAGCCATGTTTTTATGGCCATTGCTGCTACATTTTTTTATTGGGGAACCATCCGGATCGATATGTCGGCAATCACAAAAAAATAATTCAAAAACTGCGTACTTCAGTGCTGAAATTTTGAAGACCTCTCCGAAGCGCAAGAAATTCAATGATTTTGCATAAAAGGTACAGGTAAATGTTCAAAAAGTGCAGGTTATTTTTATGTCCTGAATTCATGATTAAAACCATTTGCAAAATGTGCAAGTAATTGCGCCGAAAGTGCAAGCTAACGGATAAT
>JBBIVS010000449.1:0-3500 GCA_037439605.1 Draconibacterium sp.
AACCCTCGGCACATTCCGATTACAAATTATCGTCGCACGAAGGTGAAGAGTTTATCTATGTTTTGCAGGGGAAAGTTGAAATAAATTACGGAAAAGATGTGTATTTGCTAAACGAAGGCGACAGCATTTATCTCGATTCGATTGTGGCGCATAATGTTCATGCGGCTGCAAATCAAAAGGCAAAAATTCTGGGAGTAGTTTATTATCCGCTATAATTTCAAAAAAAAATGCAGTTACTCGATTCAACTTTAGGCCAAATGCTTGAAAAGTGGGCCTATAAAAGCCCGGAGCGAAATTTTATTGTTTATCCCGATCGAAACCTGCGGTTTACTTATGAGGAGTTTAACAATCGGGTTGATGCACTTGCAAAAGGTTTTTTGTTTATTGGCGTAAAACCCGGAGATAAAGTTGGAATCTGGGCAAAAAATGTCCCTGACTGGACCACCATCATGTTTGCAACAGCCAAAATCGGGGCAATTTTGGTAACCATCAATACAAGTTACAAACTGGCCGAAATAGAATATTTACTGAAAGATGCGGATATAAACACACTTTGCCTTGTTGACGGTTACCGCGACAGCGACTATGTAAACATGATTTTTAATCTGGTTCCAGAATTAAAGGAACATAGCCGTGGTGAACTGCATTGCGAAAAATTCCCCGAGCTTAAAAACCTGGTTTTTATTGGTCAGCAAAAACACCGGGGAATGTACAATACAGCCGAACTTATTTTGCTGGGTAACCATATCGATGACCTTGAACTTGAAAGTGTTAAGGAAAATCTGAATTGCCACGATGTAATTAATATGCAATACACTTCGGGCACCACAGGTTTTCCAAAAGGAGTGATGCTTTCGCACCATAATATTATAAACAATGGATATGCTGCCGGTGAATGCATGAAATATACTGCCGACGACAAGTTGCTGGTATGTGTTCCATTGTTTCATTGTTTTGGCTGCGTGCTTGCTGTCTGCGCAATTGTTGCACATGGCGCAACCCTGGTTTTTACCGAGGATTTCGATCCGGTGATGGTGATGGCGTCAGTTCAAAAAGAAAAATGCACAGCCTTGTATGGAGTGCCAACCATGTTTATTTCGGAACTCAACCACCCCATGTTCGAAATGTTCGATTTAAGTACTTTGCGTACAGGAATAATGGCAGGGGCACTCTGCCCCATCGACACCATGAACCAGGTAATGACAAGAATGCACATGAAAGATGTAATTATCGTTTATGGATTAACCGAGTCTTCGCCGGGAATGACAGCAACCCGCACCCACAATTCGGCTGAAGTGCGCGCCACAACAGTAGGTTTCGAGTTTCCAAATGTTGAGGTGAAAATTGTAAAATACGAAACGGGAGAAATTTGTTTACCGGGCGAACAGGGTGAAATTTGTTGCCGCGGATATAATGTGATGAAAGGGTATTATAAAAACCCGGAAGCTACAAAAAAGGCAATCGACAGTGATGGATGGCTGCATTCGGGCGATTTGGCGGTGAAAACCGAAGATGGTTTTTACAAAATAACCGGAAGAATAAAGGATTTGATCATCAGGGGTGGAGAAAACATCTATCCTCGTGAGATTGAGAATTATCTGTATCGTTTGCCCCAAATTGAAACTGTTGAGATTGCCGGCGTTCAAAGTCCAAAATATGGCGAGGCAGTTGGCGCTTTTATAAAACTGAAAGCAGGTCAAAAAATCACCGAGGAAGAGATTGTTGATTTCTGTCGTGGAAATATTGCCCGGTTTAAAATTCCGAAATACATTTTCTTTGTCGATGAATTTCCGATGACTGCCAGCGGAAAAATTCAAAAATACAAACTGAGTGAGCTGGCATTGAAACTTTGTGCCGAAAAGAGGATCGAAATAGAGTGATATTTGTCATTTTTTTAGGGTTTTTAATGCAACATTTTTGCAGCCATCTAATTGAATCATTTTGTTAATATACTGTTGTTAAGGGAGTGTGATAAAACCAGTAATGGTTAGGCCATCTGTCAACTGACAGGTGGCTTTTTTCATTCATAAAAAACAATTCTATCTTTGCAGTCTTTCTAAAATAAACGTTCAAAAAAATGAGGTATAAACGAATTCTGTTAAAACTTAGCGGAGAATCACTGATGGGCAATCAGCAATACGGTATCGACCAAAACCGGTTAAACGATTATGCTGAGGAAATTGCATCATTGGTTCAGGCTGGGGTTCAGATTGGGATTGTAATCGGCGGTGGTAACATTTTTCGCGGGTTAAGCGGTGCTGCAAAAGGTTTCGACAGGGTAAAAGGCGACCAGATGGGAATGCTGGCTACTGTTATTAATAGTTTGGCTTTGGATTCAGCGCTAAAAAATCATAATGTAAAATCAAGGGTTTTAACAGCGGTAAGAATGGAACCAATCGGCGAATACTATTCCAAAGAAAAAGCAGTGGATTATCTTGAAAAAGGAGAAGTTGTAATTATTGCGGGTGGAACGGGCAATCCATATTTTACAACCGATACGGCAAGCGCACTTCGTGGAATTGAAATCGAAGCTGATATCATGCTTAAAGGAACCCGTGTTGATGGAATTTATAATGCTGACCCTGAAAAAGATCCAAATGCAGTTAAATTCGACACTATTACTTTTGAGGAAATCTATAAACGCAATTTGCGCATAATGGACTTAACTGCAACAACCATGTGTAACGAAAACAATTTGCCCATTTTGGTGTTTAACATGGACAAAAAAGGAAATTTGAAAAAAGTTTTAACGGGTGAAAGCATTGGTACCATTGTTTACCGCTGATTTTTTTAACCAATTTTATAATATTTTAGCGATAAAATTTCATCTGTATATTTTTTTTCTATATTTGCTATCAGTTAATTGAAACAGGCTTATCCTAATGCAAGAAGAAGTTGAATTTGTTTTGGAGCATACCGGGGAAAAAATGAATGCAGCAATTGCACACCTCGAAAAAGAATTGATACACATTAGGGCAGGTAAGGCGGCGCCGGCGATGCTGGATGGGGTAATGGTTGATTATTACGGGAGCATGACTCCTTTAAACAAAATCGCCAATGTAAGTACACCCGATGCAAGAACAATTGCAGTGCAACCATGGGAAAAGGCAATTATACCGGCAATTGAAAAGGCAATTTTAAATGCCAATTTGGGATTTAATCCGGGCAACAACGGGGAAATTATAAGGCTGAATGTTCCGGTACTGACTGAAGAAAGAAGAAAAGTGCTGGTGAAGCAGGCAAGCCAGGAAGGTGAAATTGCAAAAGTTAGTATCAGGGCAGCCCGAAAAGAGGCAAACGAAAGCCTGAAAAAACTGCAAAAGGATGGAGTGGCCGAAGACGTTGTTAAAGACGCTGAGGAAGACGTTCAAAAGATGACCAATGATTTTAGTGTGAAAGTTGATAACTTAGTGAAAGCTAAGGAAAAAGATATAATGACGATTTAATTGTTTCTAGTTTTCTGTTTTCTGAACATTGTTTAATTGTTTTCATGGCTTTGA
>JBBIVS010000450.1:0-225 GCA_037439605.1 Draconibacterium sp.
AGAGTTTGACGCGATTTAATCAAAATTGAAGCTATTTCATGTGCCTCGGTAATTAGAGGATGTGCCTTATTGTCATAAGTTAATTTTTCATCCATGGCAAATTCGAGCCAAAACTTACTTTCGTCTGCTTCTTCAATTGCAATACTTATTTTAGAGATGATTAACGGAATGGTTTGCGCTATACATGAAGCCCTGTAATTGGCTGCCACTGAAGTGGAGCATCGG
>JBBIVS010000450.1:235-3497 GCA_037439605.1 Draconibacterium sp.
TTCTTTAATGTGATTTCCGAGCGTGTTATTTGGTAATTCAACTGAGAATTTTACACAATCATGAGCAAATTTCTTTGTTCTCAATTTCATTTTTTCCTTAAAATTCGCCAATTCACTTTTTTCTGCCATAATTAATATATTAGCTTTCTACATTCCTATCTTCAACTCTCTAATCTTCAAGACTCCAATAGTTCCCTCGGATCAGTTATTACTCCTATTACGGCTGCCGCCGCTGCTGTTAATGGACTGGCAAGTAATGTTCGTGCTCCCGGCCCCTGGCGGCCTTCGAAGTTCCGGTTCGATGTCGAAACCGCATATTTGCCTTCGGGTATTTTGTCATCGTTCATTGCCAGGCAAGCCGAACATCCGGGTTGACGCAATTTAAAACCAGCCACTTCCAGTATTTCAACCAGACCCTCTTCACGGATTTGATTTTCAACCTGTTTTGAGCCTGGAACAAGCCAGGCTGTTACATTTGGCGCTTTCTTTTTACCTTTTACAAAAGCGGTAAATTGCCTGAAATCTTCAATCCGTCCATTGGTGCAGCTTCCCAGAAATACAAAGTCAACATTTTTACCAACCATTTTATCACCCGGGGAATAACCCATGTAATTCAACGATTTTTCGAATGTGATTTTATCGCTTCCTTCCATTCCTTCAATTGCCGGAATGGTTTGCGAAATGCCAATGCCCATTCCCGGATTGGTGCCGTAAGTTATCATCGGTTCAATATCGGCTGCGTTATACGTATATTCCGTATCGAAAACGGCATTTTCATCCGATTTGAGTTTTTTCCATTTTTCAACTGTTTTATCCCAATCCTTGCCTTGCGGTGCAAACTCGCGCCCTTTCATGTAATTAAACGTGGTTTCGTCGGGTGCAATCATTCCACCGCGGGCGCCACTTTCAATGCTCAGGTTGCAAAGCGTCATTCTACCTTCCATCGAAAGGCTGGTAATTGCCGAACCGGCGTATTCAATAAAATGTCCTGTTCCGCCGCTTGTCGAAATTTTCGAAATAATGTAAAGTGCAATATCTTTTGCAGTTACTCCTTTATTCAGTTTACCGTTAATTATGATTCTCATTTTCTTAGGTTTTGGCTGCATAATACACTGACTTGCCAAAACCATTTCTACTTCGCTTGTGCCAATGCCAAACGCAATAGCTCCAAAAGCGCCATGCGTTGAAGTGTGGCTGTCGCCGCAAACTATTGTCATTCCCGGCTGGGTAAGACCCATTTCAGGCCCGATGATGTGCACAATACCGTGTCCTTCGGTTCCGAGAGCATGATAAACGATGTTGTGCTCAATACAATTTATTTTCAGCATTTCAACCTGATGTCGCGATAGTTCATCTTTAATCGACAGGTTTTGGTTGATTGTGGGCACATTATGGTCGGGTGTGGCTGTGGTTTTTTCTGGCCGAAAGACTTTCAACCCGCGTTTTTTTAATCCCAGAAAAGCCACTGGGCTTGTCACCTCGTGAATTAAATGGCGGTCGATGTACAACACATCAGGACCTGCTTCAACCTGCTTTACCACGTGGGCATCCCATATTTTATCAAACAATGTTTTTTGCATAAATACTTTATACTTTAATCTTTAATTTTTAAACTCTGAACCTGTCAGCCGACAGGCAGGCTCTGAACACTGAACTCTATTCCGCAGCCGGCAACTTGTTCACTGCATCGAGGAACGCTTCAACCGATGCTGTAATAATATCGGTGTTTGCTCCAAATCCGTGATAAATATTTTTATCGTAATCGATTTGCATGTGTACTTTACCTATGTCGTCGCTGCCGCGTGTAATCGCCTGCACTAAAAATTCCTCGATGGTAACATGGCGGTGAATAATTTGTTTGACAGCTTTAATTGCCGCATCAACCGGGCCATTTCCGGCTGAAGTGGCATCGAATTTTTCACCGGCAATGTCAAGTCGCACCGAAGCCATTGGTTTCAGGCTTTTCCCCGTTACCACCTGCAGGTAGTCGAGTTTAATACGTCTTTCCTGGCGCGTTGCATCACCAACCAACAAAGCGATATCATCGTCGCGAATGTCTTTTTTCTTGTCGGCCAGTCTCAGAAATTCATCATAAACTTCATCCAGCTTTTCTTTGGTGAGTTCAAATCCCAGCAATTCGAGACGGTGTTTTAACGCTGCACGACCGCTTCTGGCTGTCAGCAAAATGGCCGACTCGTTGATTCCAACATCTGTCGGGTCCATAATTTCGTAATTCTCGCGGTTTTTCAATACCCCGTCCTGGTGAATACCTGAAGAATGGGCAAAAGCGTTGCGGCCAACCACAGCTTTGTTGTGTTGGACCGGCATATTCATCAATGTTGAAACCAAACGGCTTGTTCCGTAAATCTTTTTGGTGTTGATACCTGTGTCGATACCTAAAACTGCATACCGGCTTTTCAAAATCATAACCACTTCTTCGAGCGAAGTATTTCCAGCACGTTCTCCAATACCGTTTATGGTAACTTCTGCCTGACGCGCACCATTCATAATACCCGAAATGGTGTTTGCAGTTGCCATTCCCAAATCGTTGTGACAATGGGTTGAAATTGTGGCTTTGTGTATTCCTGTGACGTTATCAAAAAGGTATTTTATTTTTTCGCCAAATTCATGAGGAAGCGTGTAGCCTGTGGTATCGGGAATATTAACAACTGTTGCCCCTGCTTTTATTACAGCTTCAACAACGCGTGCAAGGTATTCATTATTGGTGCGGCCTGCGTCTTCGGCGTAAAACTCAACATCCTCAACAAATTTTTTTGCGTATTTCACAGCTTCGATGGCACGTTCAATAATTGCTTCGGGATTCGACATCAGTTTGTGGTAGATGTGAAAATCGGATGTTCCGATGCCGGTGTGAATACGGCCTTTTTTCGCATATTTAAGTGATTCGGCTGCCACATCAATATCTTTCTGAACTGCGCGCGTCAGGGCACAGATGGTTGGCCACGTTACCGCTTTCGAAATTTCAACTACCGATTCGAAATCGCCTGGGCTCGAAATCGGGAAACCTGCTTCAATAATATCCACTCCCAATTCCTGCAATGCTTTGGCAACTTCAATTTTTTCAACCGTATTCAACTGGCAACCCGGCACTTGTTCTCCGTCGCGCAAGGTTGTGTCGAAAATGTAAAGTCTGTCACTCATCGTAATATGGTTTTTGTTGTTTTAAACTTTTAATTCCGGTTTTCAGTTCCGGGTTCCGATTTTCAACTCTGAACTAAAAAAAATCCACCCTCTTTTCCCG
>JBBIVS010000451.1:0-3490 GCA_037439605.1 Draconibacterium sp.
CATGTAAAAACGGTAGGTCCCGTCAACTGGTGGGACAATATAGCCTTTGTAAAATGAAGTGTAGAAATCGTGACCGGTACAAACAGAACCGCTGCAATCCATGTTCACTGTGATTGGAATTTCGCTGTAATTGAGCGAACTGTAAGGCCCTTCCGAAGTTTGTATCAGCTTTTCGTAAACCGGTACTCCATTTAACGGAATGGCCTGCTGCCAAAAAACAATGTCGTGAATTTGAAATAACATCCCTGGATTGTAATAGGGAACGATGTGTATTGTGGTTTTTATGGTTGCCGGGCCTCCGTTAAAGGTGAAACTCAAAGTAATTTCAGCTTTTCCCTGAATCCCTTTTTCCTTCACTTTCAGAATCACAAATGTGCGGCTGGCAGCATAATCAACAGCAACAATTTCAAGCAATCCGGTGTTTGCTGATTCGGCCTGAACTACCGGATTTTTTGAAGCCAGCGAATCAGGTACCGGAATTAAAACCTGGTTTTCACCCGAGCCGATAAAAACTTGGAGCGAATCACCGGCGGTCAGCCAGTTTTCCTTTGCGCCAACTATCTGGCAGATAAAAAGAAATGCGGAAATAATTCCCAATAATTTAACTTTCATTACAATCAGTATTTATTTAAACAAATCAATCCGGGGTAAAACAGTAAAAAGCTGTCCTGTTTTGCAGAACAGCTTTTTATAACGAAATTGCAAAAATATCAATCTTCTACTTTAATGGTTATTGATTTTACATCTTGCAAATAATCTTTGGACCAGTTGCCCGAACTCGATGCAACAACTGTAAATACAAAATTACCCGTTGCACTGTACCCGGAAATCGCCAATGAATCGAGATCTCTTGAAAACGCTGTTCCGGTTCTGGTCGGATCGGTTGCACTGTACGTGGTTGCTTCAGTGGCGCCCTTAAAATATACCATAAACTCACCCTGAGCTTTATCAAGATATATGGTAAATCCTTTACCTTTTTTCACCGTGTTATTCTGCAGGTTTGTTGTAAAATCGGCTGATGGCGGAATTGCATCCTCCTGGTTACAACCAAAGGCAAAAATGAGAAATATAAATGCTGAAAATAGTATTAATCGTTTCATAATCCTGTCTATTAATAATTATTCAAAATTCTACCATCCCGGGTTTTGTTTCAACTGGCCATTGTTTTTGTTGATTTCATCCAGCGGTATCGGTAAATATTCATGTTTCCCTTTGATGAAATAGGTTCCATAATCGTTGGGGCCCACCTGGCGGCCAAGAATGTTTGTCCAGTTGATACCCCAATCCGGATCAAAACTCCAGCGAATCAGGTCGAGCCAGCGCCAGCCTTCCAAAGCCAGTTCAACATCCCTTTCGCGCATAATGGCATCTTTGGTCAAAGCAGCAACCGGGGCCATTCCAACCCTTGCCCTTACCTGGTTGAGCGCCGCCAAACCTTCGGTAATGTTTTCGTTCAGGAGGAAATTAACTTCGGCATACATTAAAAGAACATCAGAATAACGTATCATTTTCCGGTTAATCGGGTCGTTTTTCGGGGCGTCTTTTTCGTAATATACCGGATAATAATATTTTTTCAATCCGAAACCTCTCGACGGGTGTTTGGCCGGATAATCAATCATATTGCGGCTAAAAGCGATACGTTTGTTATGGACCCCACTACGGTATGTCGATTTTTCATAAGGGCTGCCTGGCCTGAAATCAAGCGGATCCCCATCAAGATAAAGCGTGGCAAAAGCCCTCGGGTCGCGGTCGAAACCTGCCGGGGTACCTTTGGTTTCAAACGCTTCCCACAAATCGGGGTGCGCTTCATGGTTTCTGAAACTCGAAGGATGCGCGCTGAAATAGGCGCCATTCAAAGTTCCAGTCCATTGCCAGCCGGGGAGCCATCCACTCTGAATCCGTTCGTCACTGTATTGTATTTCCCAAATCGATTCCCTGTTGTTTTCGGCTTTATATATATTACTGCCTGCCGGTAAATCGACCCAGGTAAAACTGCACAGCACGGCGTTGATATAGTCCTGACGGGCTTTTGGCGCTTTGGGCTGAATGAGTTCATATTGCCCCGATTGCATTACTTCGCCAAACATTTTTTTGGCCAACCTCAAATCTTCCAAATCACCTGTACTTCCTTTTTGCCCTTTTCTCACATAATAATGATAGTGTTTGTAAAGCATGGCTTTCCCGAGCATTGCCTTGGCCGCGCCAAGTGTTACCCTTCCCACATCCTCCGGGGAATATTGAAGTGGCAGGTAGTTGTTCTGAATTCCATATAAAAAGTCCTCTTTTAACAGGTTCCAGAATTCCTCAGGTTTTCCGTTGGTGAGATTTACAAGAAGGTCAGTCGGGATTGTTTTGTCGTCATAAAAAATAGGTTCGTTGAACAGTGTTACCAGGTAAAACAGATAAGCGCCCCGAAGCGCCCGGGCCTGTGCGAGGTAGTTGGTCCTCATGCTGGCAGAAAGCCCTTCAACATTCTGCCGTTCGTTTATCATTTTAATAAACACATTGGTACGGTACATACCAAAGTACAAAGTCCTCCACATATTCGAAACCGAACCATGCGAGGCATTGATACTCAATATATCCATTCCGGTGGTTTCAAAAAGAATACGGTCTTCAAACGAACCAAACATAAACTGCCACTGCAATCCAAACATTCCGCCATCGGCAAGCGGCGGGTAAAGGCTGTTCAAACCCATCCAGAAATCATTCTGTGTTTGATAGAAGTTTTCAACCGTTAGCTGGTTTTTATTTTCTGTTTCAAGAAAATCATCGGAACATGAAACTGAAAAAACCAGCAACAGGGCGAAAGCTATTTTTGATATTATTTTATTCATAATCGTCGAAAATTTTAAATTTAGTACGTTCTGTATTTTAAAAATCAATCTGAAGACCAAAAGTTACAGCACGTGGTATCGGATACGATCCGCTATCATTACCCGGGGTAAGCGGGCTGCCAATTGTTGGGGCTTCCGGATCGCGTCCTGAGTACTCCGTCAAAGTTAATAAATTGGATGCACTAATATATAGCCTGGTTCGTGATAATCCAGCACCGTCCAACATTCTCTTAGGCAGCGAATAACCGAGTTGAATGTCTTTCAGCCGCAGAAATGAGCCTTCTTCCAGAAACCATGTTGACGCCCTGTCGTTTTGATTGGTATTGTTCAAATCGGCCCTGATGTATTTGGTCGATGGCCTGTCGGCACGGTAATAATTCATTGCATAATCGGTTAACTTGTTGTGCCCCATGTCCTGCGTTGAAAATCCTTCGATTCCGGCGCGTAAATGGTTGTACACCTGGAAATTCTGCATCCCGTAAAAAAAGATTGAAAAATCGAAGTTTTTATAATAGGCTTCAAAATTCAGGCTATAAACAATATCAGGGATTGCTTTACCAATAATAGTCCTGTCGAGATCGTTGAGGATGCCGTCGTTATTAAGATCTTTGAACATCAGGTCGCCGACGCTGGGTTTGCCTGTTGCCGGCATT
>JBBIVS010000452.1:0-3473 GCA_037439605.1 Draconibacterium sp.
AGTTTGCGATACTGTGAAAAGCGCTGTTAACTGGCTGCAAAACAATCCGGCGCCCGACCTTTCGTTTTTCGACATACAACTGGGTGACGGACTAAGCTTTGAAATTTTCGAAAAAGTGGAATTCAGACAACCGGTTATTTTCATCACAGCATTTAATCAATATGCAATACAGGCTTTTAAGGTAAACAGCATCGACTATCTTTTAAAACCCATTGACCGCAACGATTTGGAAAGGGCGTTGACAAAATACGAAAACCTTTCGCAACCCAAAACTTCGGGAATTACGACTCAGGCACTCGAAGAAATTATTTTGTCGCTTAAAAAGAAAACTTATAAAGAACGGTTTCTTGTAAAAGTGGGCACCCATTTGCGGGTGGTTGAAACGCCTGATATTCTTTATTTCTACAGCTTACAGAAAGGTACCTATTTAAAATTAAACGATGGGAAAGATTACCTACTTGATAATAGTCTCGAAGAAGTTGAGCAACTCATAGATCCTTTTGTTTTTTTCAGAATAAATCGAAAATACCTGGTTTCGTTAAAAAGCATTACCGATGTAATTTCGTTTAGTAATTCGCGGCTAAAACTGAAAGTTCAGAATCCCATCGATGATGAATTCCTTGTAGCACGCGAAAAGGTGAAGGATTTTAAGGAATGGCTGGAAGGGAAAGTTTAGCAGTAAATCACAAAGGGCAAAAAACAAATATCAAATAATCTCCGGGCCGACATTCCGGTTCAGGTTTGGCCGGTCGTGCATATTTTCAATCATAACCGCATCCACTCCGCCTTCGGTAAGAATTAATGTTTCGTGAAGCGCCTCAGAAATTATGGCACTCATTTTTTTGTGTCTTCAGGCGTTCCAGGCAAAGCGGCAAGGTAAACCATCCCGATTATTGTCTTATTCAGTTTCAATTTTTTGAGCGTTTTTGTTTGTCCTTAAAGTTAATCTGAAATCAGGCAAAATCAAATACTTATTTTCAAAAAAGCTAAACGGATTTTTTGAGTTGGTCCTTCAATGAAAAGTTTTACTACAAATCAATCCGGTAGTTTTCCTTGATGTTCAAAAAAGAACTGACCAATTCCCTTTAATGCCTGCATGACGACGATATAATCACTTTCAAACAATCATTCTTCTGCTATCTTTGCCAAAAATCAATAAATATGGTATTTCTTGCATTTCGCGATATGAAACCCCTTTCGCAGTTGATGTTTTCGATATTTGTGGTAATTGCCAGTTTCCTGGCCTTTATGGTTATATCGCTTGTAATTGCCATTCCCTTTTTTGGTCTCGATTCCATGATGAGCATCCCCTCCATGGAGGAATTAAATAATCCTGAAAGCATCAGGATTTTAAAATATTTCCAGGTTGTTCAATCCATAGGGGTTTTTATTGTGCCCCCATTTATTTTAGGTTGGCTGTTTCACGGGAAAATTGCAGAGTATCTTAGTCTGAATAAAACTTTAAGTTTTGAAACTGTAATTTTAGTTTTGGTGCTCAGCTTTGCTGCATCGCCATTTGTTAACCTTATTGGCGAAATCAATGCAAATATGCAATTGCCCGACTGGCTTTCGGGTGTTGAAAACTGGATGAAAAATGCGGAAGAGAAAGCCGCTGAAATAACAGAAGCATTTTTAAAGGTTGAAACTTTTGGAGGACTGGCTTTTAATATATTTATGATAGCTTTTTTACCAGCCATTGGTGAAGAACTCTTATTCCGCGGGGTCATTCAACGTATTTTTACTAACTGGACAAGAAGTTACCATTGGGGAATCTGGATTTCGGCAATCCTTTTCAGCGCCTTGCACATGCAGTTTTATGGTTTTATTCCGCGCATGTTTTTGGGTGTTTTGTTTGGTTACCTGTTGGTATGGAGCGGATCGATGTGGTTGCCGATTATTGCACATTTCATCAACAACGGGATTGCTGTTGTTGCCATGTACTTGATCGATAAAGAATTATTAAATCCCGAAATAGAAGAAATCGGATCAACTTCCGACAGTTATTATATGGCATTTATCAGTGCAATACTGATTGTTGTTTTTATGATGATGATAAAAAGACAGAACAACAAAGGTTATCAAGAATTTCAGAATCCCCAATGATTTTATTTGAAACAAAGGATTTAGGCAAAATCAAAAAGCAAATCGCGCTGAAGTTCTTTGTCAGTTAACTTTCTCTTTTCTTTTCTGCGGAAGATATAGACAATACCGTAATCTTGTGCAACCTGCCTTTTGTGTTTTGGATTATCGGTTTTGATGCCCTCTTCAATTTCGGTCCATAACTGGCTGATAAAATCGTTAGTTGTTTTCCTCAGTTCCTGCATTTTATGGTAGGTTCGGGTTGTATTCTTTTTCAGATTTTGCTGAAAAATCGCTGAATCTTTAAATTCTTCCAGTTTAATTCGCACCAATGCAATTGAAGGATTGTAAATGGCGCTGCCTCCGCTCTGAATCCTTTTTTGCTCACCTTCAACAACTTTATTGCCCCAGTACAAAATTTCTTCTTCGGTGTTTAATGAAGGCACCTTTCCGTCAAATTCATCCAATCCATAATATTTTATTCCGCCGTTAATTTCACCGCGTTCAGAAGTGAGGTATAAAACCTGGATAAAATGCGAAACATACATCCGGGCCTTTTCCAAAGCATTTTTATATTCATGATATTTTTCAGCCTGAATCTGAATGTTCATTTCATAATGCTTCAGCGTATTCTCGAATTTACTTTTAACGGTTTGCAGTTCTTCAATTGTTCTTTCCGAAATAGCAACTTTTCCGTTTTTAAAGGCAACTTTTCCAAGTGCAGCTTCGAGTGCCCTTGTTCGGGCTTTGTCAGTTGTTGGTAAGCGTCGGTACGGCATAATTTTAAATCTGTTTGCTGCGAAGTTATGAAATCCGCAAGATGATTTTATTTATTCGCCGATGAACTTATACACAATTTGTTGTCAATTATTTTTATGTAAAAAAGCCTTCCCATTGCTAAGAAGGCTTTTTTAAGCTTTTCCAACTTAAATTAACTTTTCCAAAGTTTTTGAACTTTGGAAAAGTTTTAAACCAGATTATTCGCTAAATCTGGCAACCAAATATTCCCGGTTCAGGCGGGCTATATTCAGAATTGAAATGCTTTTGGGGCATTCAGCTTCGCAGGCGCCGGTGTTGGTGCAACCACCAAAACCAAGTTCGTCCATTTTTGCAACCATGTTACGTGCCCGTTTTTTGGCCTCAACCCTACCCTGGGGAAGTTTGGCCAAATGCGAAACTTTTGCCGAAACAAACAACATTGCCGATGAGTTTTTACATGCTGCAACACAGGCGCCACAACCAATACATGCTGCAGCATCCATGGCTGCAAAACCTGCTGGCTGTCTTTATCTCAGAACCCAGCACCAACGAGCCTTACCTGGCAGAAAAAGGCGGACTCTGGCTGGAATTGACCACCTTTGGAAAGACTGCCCACGGCGCCATGCCGCATTTGG
>JBBIVS010000453.1:0-3462 GCA_037439605.1 Draconibacterium sp.
ATACTGATTCCCGGAGAAGAAGTGACCGACCAGAAATCAGTGCATACAACCGCCTTCAACATAAAGGAATACGTGCCATACAGCAATGATCCCAAACAGGAAACCGATGCACTGAAACGGCGCGAAGAAATTATTAAGGCATTGAAAACACCGGGAAACCTGACTAAAACAGAATTGCTTCAATTACATGTTGACGGCATCATCAAAGCCGGTGGAATCCCTTTTCTGAACCACCCGAATTTTGCAGAGGGGCTGCAGGTGAGTGATATATTACCTGTGAAAAACCTGCACCACATTGAGTTGTATAATGGCCATCCGGGAGTTTACAACTGGGGTAATGAAGGCCATGCAGCAGTGGAAGCCAAATGGGATTCGATTTTGAGCAGCGGTCAACTGATGTATGGAGTTTCAGCCGACGACATGCACAATCTTGAAACCAATTCACCCAAAGATGCTAATCCGTTCAGGGGCTGGATTATGGTGAAAAGCAGCGAACTTACACCGGAGGCCATTCACAATTCGGTCTTAATTGGAAATTTTTACTCCACCACTTCGGTAATACTGAAAACCTGCGACATCTCGAAAAAGAAATGTGTCATTGAAATTGATGAACCGGCCACAAAACTTGAAATTGCCAACTCTGCCGGTGTTCCCCGGATAGATGAAACCGGACAGGTTGGATTTCTGACAGAATTTATTGGGAATAATGGGGTTGTGCTTTCAAAAACTTTTGGAATAAAAGCCAGCTATAAACCCAAAAAGTCAGACAAATATGTACGCGCAAGAGTAACTTACTGTAATAAAACCGATAAAGGATTTGAGAAACTTTTTGCCTGGTCGCAACCGGTTTTTGTGAATTAAAAGTTGAATTTTGAATCAATAAAATGTATAATATGATGTTCCGGAATTACTTTTTCTTAACTGTTGTAACCCTCGCTTTAATAGCTGGCTGCACTTCAAAAAAAGACTTTAAATCGGATGTAAAAACAGATAAAAAACCCTGGACCAACCTCGATTTTTATAACGATCCTGCCAACTTTCAATTCGCCATTGTTGCCGACCGCACCGGTGGAAATCGCCGCGGAGTTTTTGAAGTGGGTGTTGAAAAGCTGAACCTGGTAATGCCCGAGTTTGTAATGTGCGTGGGCGACCTCATTCAGGGCTACACAACCGAAACAGCCATTATTGCGCAACAATGGGATGAAGTAAACCAGATTATTTCGAACCTGAAAATGCCGTTTTTTTACCTGCCCGGCAACCATGACATTACCAACAAGGTGATGGAAAAAAAGTGGGAAAAACGGTATGGAAAACGGTACTACAGATTTAATTACAAAGATGTGCTGTTCATCATTCTCGATAGCAACGACGATGACGATTACAACCTCACCCGCGACCAAACCGATTTCGTTCTGAAAACTTTGAAAGAAAACACAGGTGTGCGCTGGACTTACCTGTTCATGCACCACCCCATTTGGACTTATGACACCGGCGGACGTTTTGAAGAGATTCAGGAAGCGCTGAAAAGCCGCAAACATACAGTAATTGCCGGCCACGAACACCGCTACCACCAAAAGGAAATAAATAATGCCAACTATTACATTCTGGCCACAACAGGCGCAGGTTCTGCACTTTTAGGCGAACCTTTCGGACAATTCGACCATATTTCGTGGATTACCATGACCGATAACGGGCCGGTGATGGCGAACCTGAAACTAAACGGCATTTTGCCCCACGATGTGGCCAACGAAAAAACCCGCGCCATGGCCGATCCGCTACTTTCGAACTCAAAACTGCAGCACCTGTTGTTGTGCAATCCCGGCAGTAAATTCACCAACGGAACCCTGTACCTAAGTTTTAAAAATCCCTCCGAAACCTATATGACACTGACTTTGAATATTTTCCATCATCACCAGTTGGCGGTTGTATTGCCGCAAAGCGAAATTACCATTCCGGCAGGTAGTGAAAAACAGGTGGAAATTCTGTTGAGTTCATCAAAACCACTCGATTATGCAAACATCGACCTGCTCTGCACCGAATGGGAAATCAGGTACGATGGCGCTGAAAACAAAAATTTTGCTCTCCAGGGGAAATCGCAGTTTGCGGTTCAGCCCACCAAAACCGAGTTTATTACCAAAAACATCAACACATTTTTAGACAAAGCTGAAATTGCTTTCAACAACCCGTTTAATAGCCTCACAACCGTTTATTCTGAAAATAAATCGGTTGAAAAAACCTACAGTCAGCCTGTTCAGATCGATAAAAATACCACTTTTTCGTTCCGGATAAAAAACAGTAAAAACGAAGTGAGCGGGAATGAAATCCGTGAATTCAGAAAAATCGCCTACCTCGAACCGGTTAAAGTTTCCAATCCACAATCCGGGTTAAAATATGACAGTTTTGAAGGAGATTGGGAAACCATCCCTGATTTTAAATCGCTGACTCCGAAAAAGCAAGGGACAGCCACCGATTTTGCCGTTGCCGACATTGCTCCTCGCGAGGACCACTGGGCACTGGTTTACAATGGATTTATAAAAATCGAATCTGACAACCTGTATATTTTCAGGGTGAATGCCGACGATGCTGCCCGCTTGTACATTGGTGGTGAGTTGGTTGCCGATGAAAAAACAAAAATCAAAGGCGAAAATGTCGGGGCTGTCGCACTGAAAAAAGGATTTCACCCGGTGAGGATTGAATACCTCGAAAAAGAAGGAAACCAGCGGCTGCGGTTTTATGTGAAAAACAATGAGCAGGACGATTGGAAATTTATGGAAAACGGCTGGTTTTTTTATGAAAATAAGTAGCAGGAAAACTGCAGGTTTTAACCTCGGATATAAATAGAAAAAAGGCGCTGAAAGCACAATAATATTGTTTTCCCACGCCTTTTTTCAGGTTACAACCAATCAAAGATTATTTCATTTTGATATGTGCTTTATTATCGTCAATTGGCAGATCCGTCCAGAAACTGTTGATTGCATCAATTAAAAATGAGCTTTCAAGCGGCACAACCTTCGACAGTTGATCCAATTTCTTCCGTTCATCAGGTTTTATTTTTTCATCGCCTGCGTAATGAGCCATTATTCCATTTCTTAGGAATGGAGCAACAACTGCGGCTTGTTCTTTCTGAACTCCATACATATTTTGCAGAATATAATTAAAATAAAAATCGAGATGACCGGAGAGGAACATGTTTGAATAGGTAACAAAGTCAACTCCCGGCGGGAATGGATAATCAATGGTGGTAATTCTTCCTGATTCGATTTTAATGAAATTATCATCCAAAACCATCATTCTGTATGGGCTTGGCGGTGTGACCAACGAACCTGTCTCGACATCGGAAAGTGTATTTTTTCCAATTGCCATTTGTGAAATATCGTTGGCATGGTAATGGCCGGTAAATACCAGTTTAATTCCCATTTGCATAAAAGCTGCCGCCATATCAGGCCAGTTTTCCACCAGGTA
>JBBIVS010000454.1:0-3203 GCA_037439605.1 Draconibacterium sp.
GTAATACCAGTCGCCAATGGATGTATCTGTTTGCCAGGGATCTGTGCTGATTGAATCCATCGCTCCACGCTCAATATCCATCACCCACCGTCCATTCGAAACTGAGTGTTTGCAGGTATAAACTGCATTTATTTGCCCTCCGTTTTTTATCAAATCCTGGTTGTAAAAATGCGAAACCATTGTTCGACCGACTTCGCCAAACGGCAGTTCGCTGTCTGAATAAATCAAATCGGGTTGGTACATATCAATTAATTCGGTGATGCTGGTCAACCAGTTTTTCTGGTTTTCCGGGTCTTTTGTCAGCCAGGCGAAATCATCGGCGGCAGTTTTTTTGTGATATAAATCCTGGTATTCCGGATTTGCGCCATCATAAGGCACTCCAGCTTTCGCACCACCCGGGTCGGCGCCATGACTGGGCTGAAACCAAGTGTAACTGGCACCCAGATGTTCAGAAACCCCAAACTTTAATCCTTCCTTTTTCGCGGCTTTCTGCCAGAGACCGACCACATCTTTTTTCGGTCCTAATTTTACCGAATTCCAGCGGTGGATTTTTGAATCCCACAAAAAGAAATTATCGTGGTGTGTTCCCATGCTAACAAAATATTTTGCGCCCACTTTTTTGTACAATTTCATCAACGCTTCCGGATCCCAGCGTTCTGCTTTCCACAATGAAATAATATCCTTGTAACCGAATTCAGATGGATGCCCGTAATGTTTAACATGGTATAAATATTCACTGCTCGGTTTTCCGGTTGGCTGTTTTGTATTCCAATCGCGAACATCCGATTCGTACATCTTGCGGGCATACCAGTCGCCCTGTCGGGTAACAGCCTGCGGACCCCAGTGCGACCAGATACCAAACTTCGCATCGCGAAACCATTCGGGATATTTGTACTGTTTGAAAGATTCTATATCGGAAGTAAATTTTTGTGCATTTAACGTGGTGTTGCTAAAAGCAAAAGTCAACAAAAGCAAAAAAATTGCCGCTTTAACTGTGGTGTTGATTTTTTTCATTTTTAAATGTTTTATAGGTTTTAAGAATCAAGTATTAAATTATCAAGTATCAGGACAAGAATCAAGGATCAATTATCAAGAATCCAGAATCCGGTTAAAATCTACTTTGTCATTTCAATGTTTGCATCCTGTTTTTCTGTCTTGCTGATATCTTCCAAAGGTTTGTCGAACTCAAGTTTTACAACCATTACCGAATTGGCAAATTCATCAACCGGAAGATTGCGTAACCGCAAGTAGGGCTGCTGAGTGGCATGATCGCTGGGACACAAATTCACAATATAATCAACCTTTTTGCCTGTGTTCAGCAAAATTGCTTTTTTGGGTACCAAAGTTATTGGTTTAAGTTTTATCCCGTTCCCAACGGGCAAACGGTTCAGATGAACATAAACCGTTTGTTCTCTTTTTGTAACCAAAACACCCGGAGAATTTATTAAATCGGCATCGGTTTGAACATTTGTAAATGATTCATCAACTGCTCTTTTCCAAAGCCCGATTCTTTTCAGAATTTCTGCCGATTGCGGAGGAATAATTCCCTCGCCGGTTGGGCCAACATTCAGCAAATAGTTTGAATCGCGGGCCAAATACCTGTCGATACTGCTGATTAAATGTCTGTCGGTGTAGTAATCTTCGTCTTTTTTGTAGCCCCGGCTTTCCATTCCCACGCTTTGGCAAGCTTCGGTCAATCGCTCAAATCCTTTGGCTTCGCTGGCAGCGTTGTCGTAATCGCGTTCAGGCGTCCCAAAATCACCTTCATCAAAACCCCGGTTGTTGATTACAGCTTTGGGCTGAAGTTTTCTTATCATGTCGTTTACTGAAGGGTCTTTATATTGCGGTACATTCATATCCCACCAGAAACCATGAATTTCGCCGTAATTGGTGCAAAGTTCACGAACCTGTGCTTTCAGAAATTCCATATATTTATCCCAGTCGGGCGAATCCTGCGGTTGCGGCGGGAGTTCGTGATGACGATCTTGATTGGGGTAATTCGGGTGGTTCCAGTCGGCTATTGAATAATATAAACAAAGCGGTATTTGCCGGTTGTGACAGGCATCGGCCAGCATTCCAATCGCATCCTTTTTGTAAGGTGTGTTCATGGTGTTAAAGGTGGTTTGTTTTGTGTCCCACAAACAGAAACCATCATGATGCTTGGTTGTTACAGTGATGTATTTCATGTCGGCTTCCTCCATTAAATCGAGCCACTGATTGGGATCGAATTTTTTGGGATTCCAGTGTTTTGCCAACTGTACATATTTGCTTCGCTCCTCCCTGCCCCGCCATTGGTGCTGTTCGTGCCAGCCCGGAATCGAGTAAATTCCCCAGTGTACAAACATACCGTAGCGGCGTTCGAAAAACCAGTCGCGGCCATCGCCAAAACGATGAATTTGATTTGTCCCATTGTGAGATTGTTGATTTTCCGCAACAGAAAATCCCTTTGTCCATGAAGAATATACCGGCGCTGTTGCAATAATTGAGGCAGTTTTCAATAAAACCCTGCGTTTCATAATTTTTGGTTTGATGTCAAATTATTGATACCTCAACAAATATTGTCAATAATTATCAAATTAAAAACAGTTCAGAACCAAGAAAATAAATAAAGCGCAGCGCAAAGCTTTGCAAATTACAAAATATGCTGCACAACATTTTTTATGATTTGTAGAATTGTGAATTAACTGAGATTTAGATTGATTCGAGTGTTATTACACCACTTTTTGAAACAGAATTCCTGAGCATAAAACCGGCGTTTTGTTGCTTTTCGGTATGAAACTATGTGCGCCAAGTGCAACAATTTCAGACTGAATCTGCAGGTTTGGTGTATCTGAAACAATAATAACAGTTGAATCGTTTTTCTTTTGCTTAACACTTTTCAGGATATTTTTGGCGTTTATCTCATCCTCAAGAAAGTAATCGGAAAAAACAATTAATTTTGAATCATTGAAATCTAAAAAGTCGCCACCTCTGTGAAAACGCGAAAACTTAATATAGGTGTTTTTTAAATTCTGAATTGTTTTAATGGTTGAACTAAGCGCTGTGCTTAACACCATGTTGGCCAGGTGATTGTCTTCGACAACGATTACTTCAACTGACGGTTTTTCATAAACTGTGGGGTTATACTGTTTTTTTGATTCTACACCTGTAATTCCTTTTACTGTTTCCATTCCTCGATATTTTGGTGCAGTATTTATCAAGTG
>JBBIVS010000454.1:3241-3461 GCA_037439605.1 Draconibacterium sp.
AACTCATTGAATTTATTGCACATAATTATTTTTCTAATTTATTCTAATTTCGAAAATCTGTTCAAATCGAGAAAATCCTTGCCAGACTTGCTATTTATGAGAAATGTCGGCTGAAATTATTAAATTAGAATCGGCTCTTTATGATTTTGATTTTATTATTTAACCGATGCAAATTCATTTGACAAAGCATCAATTTCCTCCTTCGTCAAATGACTTCCCG
>JBBIVS010000455.1:0-3460 GCA_037439605.1 Draconibacterium sp.
ATTAAAAGATGAAGATGTAAGTGCAATATTTGCCTACCTGAAAAGCATAAAACCAGTGGTAAACGTTGTACCACAACCTATTCCTACTGACCAAATGTGAAATAAATAAAAACGGGGAATGCCGAAAACCGAAAAGAGTAGGCAAACAAACAGAAATGAAAATGAAAAAAATTTTAATTACAGGTTGCAGTACAGGATTTGGCTTTGCTTCAGCAAAATACCTGGCAGAAAAAGGACACCATGTTTTTGCAACTATGCGAAACGTAAGCGACAAAAACCAGGAAGCCGCCTCAAATCTGAAAAATTTTGCAGCATCAAAAGGATTAAGACTTGAAGTTGTTGAAATGGATGTTACTTCCGATGCAAGCGTTGAAGCGGCCATGACAAAAATTCCAACGGTTGATGTGCTTATCAACAATGCAGGCCGCGGATATGGTGGGTCGGTAGAAGCTTTTACTTCAGCAGAGTGTCTGGCTCAGCTCGATTTAAATATTGTCGGTACCATTCGTGTTGCAAAAGCCGTACTTCCGGGCATGCGGTCTCAAAAATCAGGATTGATTATTCAGGTAAGCTCGGTTGTCGGACGTTTCGCTGTGCCCGGTTTTGGAGTTTACAATGCAAGCAAATTTGGTGTTGAAGGGTTAAGTGAAGCAATGCGTTATGAACTTGCTCCACTGGGAATTGAAGTTGTTATCGTGGAACCCGGGCCTTTTTCAACCAATTTTTTCCCAAGTGTGGTTCCGGCCGGAAAAGCTGAAATAGCCGCGGCATATCCACATGTTGCAGTTTTTCTCGAAGGTTTTGGCAATCAGGTTATGGCCTTATATGCTGATGAAAATGCACCCACCGATCCAATGATTATAGTTAAAATATTTGAATCGTTAATCGATACCCCTGCCGGAAATCGTCCATTTCGCACCCTTGGAGGGCTTGATTTTGGTGTTAAAGCAATAAACGATGCAGTTGATCCAATCAGAAAAGATATCATAGGAGCAATGGGGTTAGCTGATTGGGACAATGTAAAAATTTGAAAAAAAAACAGGAAAAACAAATAAATAAAATTCAGAATTATGCCAAAAGTATGAAATAGAAAGGGAAATTCCGGTAGCAGGTAATTTGACGGCTGAACAACTGAAACCAATTTCGCAAAATTTATGCGGGGTTTTATCTAATTTGGTTCTTCAGATTCTGTGGGTACACAGCTATGTTACAACCGATAAAATCTACTGTATTTACAATGCGCCAAACTTAAAAATGGTACGGGAGCATGCAAAACAGGGAGGTTTTCCTGCAAATGCAGTGAGCAGGGTTTCAACTATTATTGACCCCACCACTGCCGAATAAAAAGTAAAACGGGGTAGCCGAAAACCGCACAGAGTAGGCAATAAAAAAAATAAAAAATGAAAAAAATGAATTATTCAGGAATTGCAACGGTATGCGTTGCTTTGTCATTATTGGTGATTAGTTGTGGCGCCCCTGCACCAAAACCGGCCGAGACTCCCGTTCCGGTAGAGGTAAAACCTGATATGGCAGCAGTTAAAGCCGAAATACAAGAATTGGAAAGCGCGTGGTCGGCAGCAGATAATGCCCGCGATGCTAACGCAGTAGCGGCTTTTTATGCCGAAGATGCATGGAGTCTGTCAAACGATAAACCAACTTTGGTAGGCAAAGCAGCTATTCTTGCCGATATTACTGAAAACCTTGCCAAAAGACCAGCCGGTTCAACAGTTATTTACGAGGTTCAGGATGTATTTGGCAATGAAAAACAGGTTACCGAAGTTGGAAAATCAACAACTAAAGATGCTTCCGGAAATGTAATTTCTACCGGAAAATACATGGCAGTATGGGAAAAACGCGATGGTAAATACATCTGCATCAGGGATATTTACAATAACGATGCAAAAGAAAAATGAAAGATAAGGTTAAACAAAAGTGTTGAGATACCACCGCGACTTGGTCATTACCTTGTATTCGCGATTGTGGTGTATAACCAGCTTTCCGCCAAGGAATTCAAGAATTGCAGAATCACTGTTTTTGTCGGTAACCGACCAGTGCAGCGTTGGCGTTTTCGAAGAACTGCCCGGCAATGCGCTTGACACCACCCGGAATGGGCCGTTTTTAAAGGCTTGAACAACTTCGGAAACAGTGGCAAGGTTTCAAGCAAATAATGGTTAAATACCCACCATGAAATCCTCGGTCTGTCGCCTGTGGCCGAACCATAATCGGCTTCAGCCAGATACAGCAAATTCGCTGCAAGTCCGGCCTCGTTTAACCCATCGGTGGCGCCAACATCAAATCATACAGTAATTACACTACCGTATTTCGACAACCACTGAACCGAGTTTTTACCTGTTGCCCCGTCGCGTTTCATTCCATGGGGAAATATCCAAAGGTTCGAATATATATCTTCAAACCAGTCCATACTGCGTCCGGTTACCACTTATTTCCCGTCTTTCGAAGTTTGTCCCACCCGGTAAAAGGCATCAGACGAAGCAAAGGGCATAGCAATAATTGTTATTGCCAGCACAAAGAAAATCAGTTGTTTTTTCATGTTTTGAATTATTTAGTTTTTAATAAATTCCGACGGGCTGCAGCCAAACTGCTTTTTAAAAGCACGCGAGAAATAGGCCGGATCGTTAAAATCGAGCTGGTAACAAATTTCGGAGATTGTGCCTGCTTTCTGTTTTAACAAATCGGCAGCGCGCTGCAGGCGAAGTGAACGCATCAATTGTCCTGCGGGTTGTTCAATTAACGCGTTCAATTTGCGGTTAAGCTGCGAAACGCTCATATTTAATGTGGCGGCAAGTGATTCGGGTGTAAATTCCTGGTTTTCGAAATTGGCTTCAATAGTTTTTATAACCTTATCCAGAAATACCTGGTCGATGGATATTACGGTAACTTCTGAAGGTTTTATAACAGTTGCCGATTTAAAACGGCTCCGAAGCAATTTCCGCTGATTAATCAGGTTTCGTACCCTGACTTTTAATTCTTTTGCACTGAAAGGTTCGGTAATGTAATCGTCAACACCGATTTCGAGTCCTTCAATTTTATCATCGAAAGCTGCTTTTGCGGTTAACATCACAATCGGGATATGACTGGTTCGTTCATCGCCGCGAACCGCTTTGCAGAACTCAATGCCATTTACTTTTGGCATCATCAAATCGGTTACAATCAAATCGGGCAAGGTTTCCTGTGCCACAAGCATTCCTGCTTCACCGTTTTCGGCTTCCTTCACATGATAATCAGTTTCAAGTTGTTCGCGTATGTATGCACGCACATCGTTGTTATCCTCAACAACAAGCACAATTTCGCGGTTGTCGTCATGTAGTTTGCCGGATGTGACTGCCGGTTCCTTTATAGGATCGACCAGGCCGTCCGCTATTACGCGGCCCTCATTTTTCTTTCCCTGTGCGCCGTCGGGCTGGCGCTGAAGGGCCTTTGACGGACGAGGAGAGGAGCA
>JBBIVS010000456.1:0-3459 GCA_037439605.1 Draconibacterium sp.
ATTTTAAATTCGTTTTTGATGACAATGTTGCTGCTTATCATACATTTTATGAATGGGATTCTGAAAACAAACTTAAAACTGAATTATTTGAGGATTACATTTGGCAGGATAAAACAAAAACTGAATACTCCTACAATTCCATTGCCGATATTATTAAATCAAATTACTCTTCGTGGGAAAATTCAGTGCTGATATCATCAGGTTATGATGAATATTTTTATTGCGATTCCAATTGCTCTGAATTGGTTGAATTGCAAAACTTTGCTGAATACTTTTATAATCCCATTGAATTTAAGCCAAACAAACTAATTTCGAAAATTGCTCATTACAATGGCAGCAGTTTTATTGGAAACACTGAATATTATTATTCACCTGTAACCAAAGGAGGAACTACCGAAGTAAATAACCTAAATATTGCTGATTGTAAAGTTTACCCCAATCCGGCAACCGACAAAATCACCTTTTCATATAACGGGAATTTCGACAAACTCAACCTGAAATTATACCAGGTTACAGGCGCCTGCGTAATGGACAGGGAAATTTCATCGCAGGAAAATGTTTCGGTTAAGAACCTGAAAAACGGGATTTATTTATACAAGCTTACAAATAACAATGAAACAATTAAATCGGGGAAACTGGTAAAAAAATAATCTGTCATATACCATCCACGTATCGGAATGTTTGTCAAATGCTTTGTCTGAAAATAACCGGAACCGTTCTTTGATTACAGAACGGTTCCGGTTATTTAATCCGGGAGAGTCATCCATCAACTGACAGATGACATCCCTTTGTTAGCAAATTAATTCACTTTTATCAGCTTAAACGATTCCATCAATCCATAATCCATCAGAAAATAATCAGCACCGGCAGGGGCTTTTTCGGGTGCGTAATTCCACGAATGCGGGCCAAAAATCCAGTTGTTGTTGTCCTGGTAGAAAAATCCAAACGTGTTTTTCAGGCTGCCGGTGACTTTTACGGTTATTTCGTTTTCTCCGGCTTTCAGCAATCCGGTAACATCCAGTTCGTCGGGCTGCCAGGCAATCAATCCGGCGGGTTGGCCGTTTACAAGCACTTCCGCAACCGTTCCTTTCCAATTGGGCAACTTCACTTTGTAAGCTGTATTTTCTAAACCTAAAATATTGAATTTTTGCGAGTAAGCTACTTTTTGCGAATAGAACGGCAATCCGGCTTCTCGCCATGAACCCGGTGTTGCGATAGTTCCGCCAGTAATTTCAAACCCTTGTTTTGTGGGTTGAACAAGAAAATCGCCCAGCAAATAAATTGGCATTACTTCGGCCAGAATATGCATCCTCGGCGCTTTGATTGTCAATGTATTTTTACCCGGCTTCAAATATTCGCCAACTGCAAATTGCGGAAAGCTTTTCTCAATCCAATAAACGCCTTCGGTTTTGGTTACTTCGTTTCCATTAATGAAGACTTTCCACAACTCGGGTCTTTCAACCACAGCCATGATTCCTTTCATCGCATCGGTACCTAAAGAAGAATTGATATTGAAATGGTAGCTGGCTTCAAACCACGAATCATCTTTAAACAAGGTGTCCATTTCGAGCCAGGTTTTTTTGTACTGAATTTTATGCTGCCACGGATTGCCCATTGCAACTCCATTTTCTTCAAACAAGCCGATGAGCGCGTTCATAAAATAAACATCTTTCTTTTCCGATTTGGCTGTTTTCAGGTCGAGGTAGTTCACCATCATAATGTTGTCCGATTCGCGTTTCACTGAAACGGTCTCGGTGCTTTCCACCACAGTTTCCGTTCCTGTAACCGGTTTGTATTCAGGTTCCCCGGCTTTTTTATTTGATATGGTGAACAAAGCGCTTCCAACAGGGTCGAGTTCAATTTGGAATGTAACTTTACCTTTTTCAGCTTTGGCAGGATAGCTGAATACTTTTCCGGAAACCAAATCGAGTTTGGTTACATAATTTCCTGCAACAGTTATTTCAGCGGAGGCTTTTTTGGTAGTGTGCGAATTCACCACAAAAAGCAGTTGCCCGTCATCCAAAATCCGGCGCTGATGGTACAACATGCCGTTTTGGGTTTGGTCGTTCATCGCAAATTCATCACGACCAAGCATTTCCAGTGCAGTTGGATTTCTCAGGCTTTCAGAAACAATCCAGTTTTCGGGATATTTTGCCGCCAGTTCAGTAACTTTCGTTGATTCAATTCCGTCGAGTAATGTGATGTTGGGATTGAAAGACAACACTTTCCCACCATTTTGAAGGTATTCCTGCAACAAATCAAAGGTTGGCTGGTCGATATTTTCCATTTCTGCCGGAATTACCACCAGCGAATAATCGCGTTTTCCAACTTTCAACTTTTTTCCAGTTACGCTACCCAACACTTTTAGCACATTTTCCGATCCGAGATCGTATTCAATATGCTGCTGTTCCAACTGGTAAACAAAGTTTTTAAATCCTGTTTTAATTGAATTGATTCTCTGATTTTTATCTCTTCGCGCAAAATACATCCACGCGGTTGTGTTGGGCTGAAGTACCAGCGTTGTATTGATTTGCTGACCCGACGACATGGCCATTGAAATGCGGCCAATGTAATCGCCCATCAGTCTGTAATGTTCCCACCAAGGCTCGTGGTAAGAAAAAGATGGCGGATAATCAAATTTTCGGACTCCGTTTAAAGAGTAATACGAAAGGTGCTGATTTACAAAATTAACACCCAGCACTCCCTGCCAGTCGGCCAATCGTTTTTGTGCTTCAAAATTCATTTCCCAGCCACCGCCGCCGTAAGTTTCGCTCAAAGTGCGTCTTCTTCCGGCCTGATTAGCAGCGCTCAGCAACTCGCGTACCGCGCGGTCGTTCCCAAATTGGCCCCCCAATCCGGCAGAGTCGAGCCGGTTGCCCAGCATATCAACTCCCGGCATCTGGTGCCAGATGTAAAAAGCGGCCTCATCCATTCCATCTGTGGGTTCGGGCCAGCCGTGTTCCCAGTAGTGACCTGTCCAGTCGAGGTTTTTTTCCTCGCAGTACTGGTACCAGGGTTTTGCCCAGCGGTCAACAAACATTTCAACCAGCAGCTCATAAAAATCATGGCGAACCTTTTTCCAGTTGCCGGTTTCCTCCACCAGCGAAGGCAGGTTTACTTTCAAATCGTAACCCCAGCGCTGCTGAAAAACGTCCCATAAATCGGGCGTCCAGCGCAGCATTGTTCCGCGCGACATAGCCGCTTCGAGATTGGGCTCATCAGTAAAAACACCAAGTACTGTGGAGCCAAAGTCGGCCATGTTTTTCTCGTAACCTTTCGTCATGGTCACGTCCATGAATTTTTCGGTAACCCCCGGATACAAAAGATCGACATAGGTAAAACCACCGTACCACGGCGATTTTCCGGGATATGTCTTCCTGAAAATGTAAAATGTGCCCTCCTTTCCGTTTTCAGTTTCAACCGCAGGATATCATTCTTTCTATCCAGAACCGTAACCTT
>JBBIVS010000457.1:0-3458 GCA_037439605.1 Draconibacterium sp.
TTCACCCATTGTTTCATATCTGTTGGTTCCACTTCAGAAGTGTTGGTTTCCGGTTTTTCCGGCTGCAAAACATGGTTTTTAGCCTCGCCGGGCGGATAACCGTAGAAATCGTGAAAACATTTGCTGAAGTAGGTTACACTGTGAAAACCGCAATCATAAGCTATTTCGGAAATTGTGGTTGAGTCATGTTTGAGAAGTTCGTATGCTTTTTTCAAACGCATCTGGCAAATAAGCTGGCTTACAGAAACTTTGGCTGCAAGGGTGAGTTTACGGTGAAGCGTGATACGACTTATCCCCAATACACGGGCCAGTTCGTTTACGCCGAATTTTTCGTTATGAAGGTTGGCATCGATGATTTCGGTGATTTTTTGCAGAAATTGCTCTTCGGTATGTTTCATCCCATTCATTTGTTGCGGCAGTTTAACTTTTTGGTTATAAGTTTTTTGGTTGGAAAAGTTACAAAAAATAAATGAATTTTAAAGCAGCATAAAATTCACTACTTTATTGAGTTTATTATCATTCAATTTTAAACCGTTAACTCTGGAATTATTTTTTCCACCTGGAACGGGTTTCCATGCCCGGGCCAGATTTTTTTTGCTCCGCAGTCAATCAGTTTTTTCCAGCTTTTTTTGAGTAGTGCAATATCGATAGCATAAACCGGCAACTGTGGACGCAGGGTAAACGGTAAACTGTTTTGAGCCATACATCCTGCAAAAACATCGCCGGTACCGATTAAAATGCTTACAGAACCAGGGGTGTGGCCGGGTGTGTGAATTATTTTTCCATCAATTCCGTATTCGTCAAGAGGGAAATCGTTATGAGTTAATATAATATCAGGTTTAACGCCTTCAAACTGGTTTATTTTTTCAATAAAGGGTTTTAAAATGAAGCGCGAAATTTTGCCCCATTTTGTAACACCCTGAGGCCAGTGAAAAATTCCTTCCTCCAGGTTTTTGCTATCGTTTTCATGAATGGCAATTTTTGCGCCGGTGACTTCCTTAAAATCTTTTGCTGAACCAATGTGGTCGAAATCGCCGTGAGTCAAAATTATCAGTTTGATTTCATTCGGCTCTATTCCGAATTTATTCAGTTGTTTCAGGAAACTTTTCTTTTTATGCGGCGGGCCACCATCAATCATAATCGTTTGTTTACCACGCAGAATATAGCAACGGTTAAAATCGAATCTCAGGGTAAAAATTTTTTCATTCATATCGCCATTATCAATTTTTTATGGCATTTTTCTCATTTTGAACAGCGATTTTACGATTTATTCAGTTATCTTTTTAAACTCAGCATCTTCCCATAAGCTTTTCAAATCCTCGTCGGTGCGCGCATGTTGTTTTAATTGCGGCATTTTGGCAAGGGCTACACCCAGGTCTTCCATCGCGTGGATTTTGTCACCTTTCAAACAATAAATGCAAGCACGGTTGTAAATGTTTCCGGCATAACCGGGATTCAGTTCAATTCCTTTGTTGATGGCTGCAAGCGCTTCGTCATACTTTTTCAGGTAAGCCAGTTCTGAAGCATCCATGCCCCAAACATCAAAACGTTTTGGGTCGAGTTTTAAAGCCTTTTCGAATGCGGCAACCGCTTCCTCGTGCCGGTTTAAGGCACTCAGCATTTGTCCGCGGCCAATGTGGTTTACAGCAGAATCGGGCTGCATTTCGGTGAGTTTGGTGAAACCTGCCAGCGCTTCTTCGGTTTTTCCGTATTCGGCCTGAATAAAATATTTAAAGAACATAATCCCGGTGTTTTTTGGATAAAGGCTTTGCAACGAATCGAGCTGAACAATTGCATCCATTTCGCCGGTGGGAGAGCGTTTCATGTTGGCTATCAGCCAAAACTGAACTGCCTGTTTGTTGTCGGGCTGGGTTTCCATTAGTTTTAACAGAATTGCAGAGGCTTCTTCTTTTTGTCCCTGCATTAAAAGTTGGCGTGCTTTTGAAATCCTGTCGGATTCCGTGTTTTGGGAAGTAACTGTAAAACTGGCAACTGTTGCCAGAATTACCACGATCAAGACAATTTGTTTTTTCATGATTAACGGAATTTAAGTTAATTACTGAATTTCAGCTTATTCAGCCTCCTGATTTTAAACAACATAAGTTACGAATAAAAACGGACATTTAATGTATTTTGCCAAATATTTCAGTTACATCAAAACATTTGCGAAATGACTGGATGTGATGGGTTTGCACAAAAAAACCACCTGTAAAACTTACAGATGGTTTTGTAATTAATCATTTTACGCGATTCTTGGGGCAGTTATTTTTTAAGAACTGCCATCAACTCTTCGTAACCTTTCATCCCTTTAATCTGAGTCGTGTATTCACCATGTCAACTTCACCACCCAAACTTTTCATACGGGTCCAGTCTTCTGTTGCACCTTCTTTGTCTCCCAATTCATAACGGCACATTCCCCGCATTAATAAAAGGCTGTTATCGTAAGGTAAATAATTTGCACCCAAGTTATAAAACCTCAAAGCTTTTTTGGAATTTTTCTTTTCTAAAAAGGCAACAGTTCCTGAATTGAAGTAATTAGCAGCTTTTTCTTTAAACAATTCTTTGATCGATTCAGATGATTTCCTTTCCAAACAAAAAACCATCGATAATTCTTTGGTCATGTCAACCGGTTTTCCATTGTTGTAACCGGGTAACCACATTCCATTGGTAGCTTTCAACGCCTCTATAATTTCATTGTCAACATTTCGGCTAACGCTGTTGATTATTTTGAAATCAGCAACACCACCGTTGGCCGTAACAGTAAATTGAACTACTTCGGTACCTTCTGCTTTACTTGCAGCGGCTTCTGCCGGAAAACCAACATTTTCCTTTAAGTAGTTTTTAATTAACACATTTGCAGATTCGTTTTGATGTACAATTGCATTTTTAACTCCGGTAAACTGAGGTGCAGTTACTTCAACTTCTTCAACATTCAGGTTTTGTCCGACTGCGAAAGCTGCTAACAGCATGCTTATCGCAAAAATTACATTCTTTTTCATTGTTTTAAATTTTTAAGTGAAACATTTTGAATTTTTATTTTCTCATTTTTATTTGAAAATTTCTGATGTAAAGGTATGTTGCAAAGGGTACTGTAATCTACCAGACAATTCCCATTTGATGCTATTGAAGTACCAAATGAGGTTCGGATAACAATTTGGAGGCATTTTTTTTATTTTCAGGATTATGACTTATCTTTTCAACGTCTATAAAGAAAACGGATATGAAAAAATTCAGATTCAATTTTATCTTCAAAAGCATTTTACTTACTGTGATTTACCTGGAGAATGCATTTTTTGTTTCGGCCCAGTTAAAAATTTATGTGAACACCGATTTGGAAGGCATCAGCGGGGTATTCAACTTCACACAGACACGCGAAAAAGGCTCGCCCGAAAACCTGCTTGCCTGCGAATATTTCATGGAAGATTTGGCTGCGGTAATTGCCGGATTACGCGACGGTG
>JBBIVS010000458.1:0-2496 GCA_037439605.1 Draconibacterium sp.
GGTTACTAAATATGGAATTAAGGCATAACCGCATACAAAAGCCACATGTTGCGAATTTCCGATGGTAAACCCGGATAACATGTACGCAACCGACAATCCAACTGAAAGTTTAACATCGGCATTGAACTGTTTCAGAAAATAAAAAAATGAAAGGCCGGCCAGAAACACATAACCCAGAAAAATAAATTGTAAAGTGATGTTTGAGTACCCGAACATATTCGCCACAATCCAGAACTCAAGGTTGAAAACCGAAACCAGGTCGGCGTAAATGGGCGTTCCGTATAGCAAATAGGTATTCCAAAGCGGAAACTGGTTGTTTAAAACCGATTCGGAGAAAAAATACCGGGAAGGAAGAAAGGCATCGACAAAATCCCATTTCATTCCGTTTTTCAGAAAAAACAATTGCCAAAATGCAATGATAACAGTGAGTAAAATAATTAAATATCCCCGTTTTTGCATTTGGTAAAAATAATGAAAATGAACACTGCCCTTTCAAAATTAAACTGTTCAGTATGGTTTATTTTCCCACCAAAGTGAATTTAATTTCGGGAGAATTCATTAAAACGCCCAAATCCTTTATTTCTGCTGATTTTTTGCCGGCAATAAAATCGGCCGGGAGAACTACAATCCTGAAAACCTGGTTTTGTGTTTCGGCGGGTAAAAGTTCGCTGAAAGGAATTGTGGCTTCAAGAAAAATCCTTACATCGTAAATTGTATAATCAAAATTATACTGAATCACCCCTTTGTCCAAAACAATGGTTTGCGGTAAAAGCCGCCATACATCGGTATTTTTGCCGTTTACCTTAACCACATCCCATAAAATATAAACAAGCGCCACATCAGTATCGTAAACTTTAAATTTGGCCGGAAAATCAAAAAACAACTCGTATTTGTTCGAAGGTGTAAAGTCTCCTTTTATTTCAAAAACAGTTCCCATTAAATTGGTGCCGTCTTCTCCGGGAGGTCCTGGAGGGCCCATCGGCCCTTCGCACGATAAAATGATAACAGAGGCAAGGATCATTAAAATTGCAGATAATTTTTTCATGACTTTTAAGTTTTAAATTGTTGAATAAATTTGATTTTCTGCTAAAAACAACATTAATGCCAAAAGTAATTCAAAACAAAAATGATTCATTATTTTAGTTGCCTCATAAAACCAAAAAATGATTTTTAAAATTAAACTTCACTGGCAAATACTTATAGCACTTGTTGCAGCAGTAGCATTTGGCTATTTTTTCCCTGCCCTTGTTCAGTATGTTTCGTGGATGGGCGTGGTTTTTCTGCGTGCCCTGAACATGGTGGTTGTACCTCTTATTTTAAGTTCAATAATCAGCGGTGTGGCGGGTATTGGCGGCGGCTCGAACCTGGGACGACTGGGGATAAAAACCATTTCGTTTTACATCGGAACCAGCTTAATTGCCATTCTTACAGGATTGTTTTTTGTTAATCTTTTTCAACCGGGAGTTGGCGCAAATCTTGGCGCAGCCGGAGAAATTCAGCCGATTCCTCAGGCAAATAATTCAGTCAGCGACATTTTAATGAGAATTATTCCTGACAATGTATTTGATGCGATGTCGAAGGGACAGATTCTGCCTGTGATTTTCTTTGCTATTATATTTGGGTTTTTCATCACTCAAATTCAAACCGAAAAAAAGCAGTTGCTTACCCGGTTTTTCGACTCTGTTTTTGATGTAATGATGAAAATAACAACGTTTGTTATTTTATTTACACCACTCGGGATTTTTGCCATTGTATCAAAAGAAGTGGCAAAAAATGCCGGTTCCCTCACGAACATTGCCGGAAGTCTTGGTATATACATGATAACCGTATTAATTGCCCTGCTTTTTCATGGTGCAATCATTCTTCCTTTGCTGGTGAGGTTTCTGGGAAAGGCCAATCCGATGAAACATTTCAGGAATATGGCCACGCCGCTGCTAACTGCTTTTTCAACTTCATCGTCAAATGCGGCGCTGCCGTTGTCGATGGTTGCCGTGGAAGAAAAAGATGGAGTTTCAGGTAAAATTACAAGTTTTACACTTCCATTGGGCGCTACTATCAACATGAATGGCACTGCATTATACGAGTGCATTGCTGTAATTTTTATCGCGCAGGCTTACGGTATTGACCTTTCGGCCGCACAACAGGCTATTGTGGTTCTTACTGCATTGCTTGCTGCCATTGGTTCGGCAGGCATTCCTATGGCCGGACTGGTGATGATGACGATTGTTTTAACCGCGGTAAACCTGCCACTCGAAGGAATCGGACTGGTGCTTGCAGTTGACCGCATACTCGATATGTCGCGCACAACCGTTAATGTTTGGGGAGATACCTGTGCCGCAGTAATTATTGCCAAATCGGAAGGAGAAACGCTGAATGTGTAATTTTTGCCGATGAACCTGGACAATAGTTGAAAGCCGTAGAATTGTAGTCATTTTTTATGTAAGTTTGGCGCGTCAAAAAAATTCAATTTCATGAAGAAACTTATTCTTGCTGCAG
>JBBIVS010000458.1:2536-3446 GCA_037439605.1 Draconibacterium sp.
CCGCTCGCAGGTTACACTTTCAACGGAAAGGTTGACAATGGTTACGGTACATACGATATTAAAAACGCCATGCTTTACGGAGTAAGGTTTGATGTTGAATTTGCCGATTTTTCGTATTTAGAACTGAGCATCAGACGAAATGACCCGACACTGACTTACACCCCTGCCGGAAAGAATACAACTTTTGATTTCAATACAGGAACTGCGCATTACATGGTTGGATTTTTAAGGGAATTTCAGCTAAAGAAAATAAAACCGTTTGGGTTAATTTCACTCGGAACATCGCGCTACTGGATTCAAGAACGTGAAGGAATGGATGAAAATTACAGGAAATGGTTTTTTGCAACCGAATTCGGAATGGGCGCTAAAATATTATTTAACGAAAATATAGGAATAAGGCTTCAGGCGGCTGTTACTACTCCATGGGATTTTGCCGGAGGTGGAATGTACTGGGGAGTTGGTTCAGACGGAGCCGGAGCCAGTGGCGGCATGACTTTTCTTATCCCTGCTGCCCACTGGGATCTTTCGGCAGGACTCATTTTCAGAATGAGGGATTAATTTGTCAGTAATGTTAAATTTTTATTAGTTTATTTTGTGACCAAAGTCACAAAACATAATAAAATACTTTTTAGTCTGTATATTTGTGTGTGAATATAATTCTTAATTGCAACTATTATAAGATGAAAAGTATGAAACAATTGATTTGCCCAATATCGAACGAATATGTTAACGAACGCGTTACGCGGATAAATGCGCTGCTGGCCATTTTGCTGATAGTTGCCAGTTTTCTTTTCAACGCTGTTGGGTTCATACTATTTCTGGCGGCCGATTTTTATACCAGGGCTTTTACGCAGGCAAAATTCAGCCCTGTCAGTTACCTGAGCAACTACATGGTAAATGCCCTTCAACT
>JBBIVS010000459.1:0-3437 GCA_037439605.1 Draconibacterium sp.
CGTTGTATGGGTTTTTATTTACCAATTCAGGTTCGTCGGCAAGGGCTGGGTTTACCTCAACCACCAGTCCGCCCACCGGCATAAACAAATCGGAAACGGTTTTTACAGCTTCCACAGTGCCAAAAGTATCGCCTTTCCCCAGGTGTTCGCCTTCGGTTTCAATCTCAACAAAAACCACATCGCCCAACTCGCCCTGCGCAAAATCGGTTACACCAATAATGGCTGTATCACCTTCAACGCGCACCCACTCATGATCCTGGGTATATTTCAATTCAGCCGGTATTTTCATAATTGTTTGTTTTTTAATTTGTTCAAAAATAATACTTTTTAATGAAAGAAACAGTCATAAAAATCAGCCATTTTATAATTTATTGATATTTTTTGAATCGTTCACCCCGATAAAAATGACCGCCGTTTCGTATTATTGCAAAAAATTACGATCAAATGTTTTCTGAAAAAGCGGAACAAATCAAAGATTTGAACAGGATTGCCAAACGGCTGATCAGCGAATTTCCAGACGAGCGGGTTTTTGCATTTTACGGTAAAATGGGCGCCGGGAAAACCACTTTTATCCAATCGGTTTGCAAAGCGCTGGGGTCTGTCGATACAGTGACCAGCCCAACTTTTGCCCTGATAAACGAATATAAAACCGGCGACCGTCAAACTGTTTTTCATTTCGACTTTTACCGGATAAAAAATATGGAGGAAGTTTTTGATCTGGGTTACGAAGATTACCTGTACAGCGGAAGTTACTGCCTCATTGAGTGGCCCGAACAGATTGAACCGCTGTTACCCGAAAATATTGTAATGGTAAAAATTGATGTTGCGGAAGATGGTTCGAGAAACATTACGGCGTTGAAGGTTTAACTCCTGATTAATAAACTTCTCCAAATTTCTGAAACTTTGAAAACGTTATCGAAAAAAAACAGCCAAACTCATCATTTTGAAAAATTCACTTTTTAAGTGTAACTTGTTCGCGGTTTAAAACGATATAAGACCTAACGTAAATCGCTCAGGAAAAAATGACAATACAGGAAAAATCAAACGAGAACAGCCTGATTTCAAAAGCCATGCTTTTACCGCAGGAAGAGATGCTTGAGGTTAAAAAGCGGGGGCAGAAAATTAAAATCGGTATCCCTTCCGATTTTTCCAAGGTGGAATACCGTGTTCCGCTTACCCCGCAGGCTGTTGATTTGCTGGTTTCATACGGCCACGAAATTCTGATTGAAACCAACGCGGGCAAATCGGCCAGCTATTCCGACAAAGCTTACCGCGACGTGGGGGCGCAAATTGTCGATACAAACGAGGAAATTTTCCAGTGCGATATTATTTTGCGGATTTCGCCTTTCAGCAACGATGAGATAGACATGCTGCGCGGCAACCAGGTAATTATTTCAACCATGCAGCCCCATGCACACTGCAGGGAATCCATTCAGAAACTAATGCAGAAAAAGGTGACTGCCATTGCTTATGAATACCTTGAAAACGAGGATGGTTATATGCCTTTTGTACACCAGATGAGCCAGATAGCAGGAGTTACTTCCATTACAATTGCCAGTGAATACCTTAGCAAATCGCGCAACGGTAAAGGCGTGCTTTTTGGCGAGGTTACCGGCGTTACCCCTGCCGAACTTGTAATAATCGGCACCGGCACCGCCGCCGAATATGCCGCCCGTGCAGCGCTTGGACTGGGAATTATTGTCAAGGTTTTCGATACTTCGGTTTACGAACTAAGTAAACTTGAAGAAAAGCTCGGCCGCCGTGTTTTTACCTCGGTTTTCTACCCGAAGGTTTTGAAAAAAGCGCTGGTTTCGGCTGATGTGGTTATTGGCGCCATGTCGTTCAATTCCTCATTAAAGTTTAAGGTTTCTGAGGAACTGATAAAGCAAATGAAGGAAGGTTCGGTAATCATCGATTTGAATGTGAGCCAGGGAGGTTGTTTCGAAACTTCGGAATGTACCGATTTTAACAATCCTGCATTTGTAAAACACGGAGTTGTGCATTATTGCGTTCCCAATTCGCCGGCTTTGGTTGCGCGTACCGCTTCCATTTCGATGAGCAACATTTTAATCCCCGTTCTCCTTTCCATCAGCGACGACGGCGGGGTGAACAACTATATTAAAACCTCAAAAGGGTTCAGGAAAGGGGTTTACATTTACCACGGAATCCTCACCAACCGCGATATCGGTAACCTGTTCAACATCCCTGCAAAAGAGATTGATTTGCTGCTGGCTGCCTTTTAAAAAATTAAAGTCTATTATACACTGAACATTTTGGAATAATGTTCCGAATCGGTTAAAACACCGCCGCTGGTTTTATAAAAATCATCGTCAAGTTTAAAAACTCCCTTTTTGGTTTTTCGCCATTCCGCATTTTGAAACGGATGGTATGTTTCCATTGTTGCCCAGTTTTTATAATTCTGGTGGCCGTTGGTTTCAAGCAAACCTGTTCCAAGTCCGGGAAAAGGATCAAGCCGGGCAGCAATGTTTTTATTCCAGTCGATAAGGATTGGGTTCACTGTTAAATCGGCACAAAAGCAAGGTACATTATTTTGTTTTGCGACACTGGCAATTTTCATGGTCATGCTCAGGGTTTTTGCAATGGCTTTCAGCGCCATGGCACGGTAGCCCATCTGAATCCTCTCAAGCGCATCCTTATCGGTATGTGCGCTTTCGTCGGCTGCCAAACGAACCGGAATATCGGAAACATCAATTTCAGCATATTCGTCAAACGGTTCCTCAATAATGGCAATCTGATCGAACGCTCCTATTTTCCGGGCATGATCTAGCAGTTTGAGCAGGGTTTCCTTTTTTTCGTACCTCCCGTTGGCATCAAAATAATAGGGCAATTTTCCGTTCTGCGAATGTTCGGTTTGATAATTCCCGATTGCTTTATGAATTTCCGACAGACGTGCCATGTCTTTTCCCAGCATTTCCTGCTGCGTTCCGGGCTGCCCGATTTTAATCTTCATGAAAAAATAACCGTCCTCAACCGCCTGTTTAATTTCCGAAACCGGAATTGAATAAGCCATCAGCGGAATACTGGCCACCGTTTTGTGATGATGCGAAAGCGCCGGACGATATTCTTCGGGTATCATTTCATCAAAGGTTTCGATTCCGTTTTCGGCGGCAAAAAGCATCCACGCGGCATTGTCAACGCCAACCAGCGCGTTCAGGGCGAATGTTTTTCTAAGGTTTGGATTTCCTGTAATTTTTTGTCCGTACGCATAAACTTCAGGCAGAATTTCATCCAGAAGCTGAACCGGCGACTGAAACGTGCGGCCTTTTAACAATTTCAGCGCGTATTCGGTCATCGCATACATCAACGCGTTTCCGCCACTTTCAGAAGAACTGCTAAAAACCGAGGCATCGGACCAAAGCACACTTTGAGAGCACAAACCCACTTTCGAAATTCCGGAAGCTGATTTCAGCAAAGCT
>JBBIVS010000460.1:0-1738 GCA_037439605.1 Draconibacterium sp.
GTTAACCATTCGTTCGCTGGCAATCGGGCAGGGCGAATTGGGTGCAACCCCCCTGCAAATGGCCAATGTTGCTGCAATTGTTGCAAACCGGGGGTACTATTATCCGCCACATTTGATTAAAGATATTAAGAATGACACGGTCGATTCGGACTTTAAAATTAAACATTATTTAAAGATTTCGTCAGAACATTTTGAACCAATCATTGCCGGCATGGAACAGGTAGTGAAAGGGAATATGTCTCCAAGGGTTGCTGTACCCGGTGTTGTAATGTGCGGTAAAACCGGTACAGTTCAAAACAGCCAAGGTTTAGATCATTCAGTGTTTACCGCCTTTGCCCCGAAAGAAAAGCCTGAAATTGCCATTTTTGTTTATGTTGAAAACAGTGGATTTGGCGCTACTTATGCTGCTCCAATGGCTGGGTTAATGGTTGAGAAGTATTTAAACGACACCATTTCGGCACAAAAAAAATGGGTGGAAGAGAAAATGCTCGAAACTAATTTGTTAAATCCAAATCAGCCAAGATAATATGCCAAAAAGAAACAGCCTTTGGGCAAATATTGATTGGGTCACTGTTTTCCTGTTCGTACTTCTGGTTTTCCTGGGATGGATAAACATTTATGCCTCGGTGTTTAACCAGGAACATCAAAGCATTTTCGATACATCGCAGCGTTATGGAAAGCAGTTAATCTGGATTGGTTTGGCCCTGGCTATCGGTTTCTTAATACTTATTATCGAATCTAATTTTTATGTTTTCTTTTCGTACATAATTTACGGTGTAATAGTATTGCTCCTGGTTTTGGTGCTGTTTGTGGGCACCGTCATCAATGCGCAAAAAGGCTGGTTTATGTTTGGTTCATTTGGGTTCCAGCCATCAGAGTTTTGCAAGTTTGCCACAGCTCTGGCTTTGGCAAATTTTATGAATTCGCATGGTTTCAAACTTCACCAGTTTAAATCGCTGGTTATCGTTTCGGCAATTATACTGGTGCCGGCAATTCTCATTTTGCTTCAAAACGATACCGGATCGGCGCTTGTTTATTTTTCGTTTGTGCTGGTTTTATACCGAGAAGGCCTTTCGGGGGTTGTTTTATTTTTTGGCACTTTGCTTATTGTTCTTTTTGTGGTTGCATTAATTATTCCAAATCTGACCTTGTCGTTAATTTTGTTGGGCGTTGCACTTATAACGTTTTATGCGGTCAATCCTAAACTGAAGCAGTATGTAAAAATACCGGCAATCTATTTGTCAGCAATTTTGCTGTTTTTTATTGTTAATCTTGTTACTGGTTCAGAAAACGATTTTTCCGAAGTATTTACGGCTGCCTCAATTTTAGGGACAATTGTAATTTTTGCGATCAGTTATTTTAAGAAACAAACCAGTTACATAACAATAGCACTCATTTTTCTGGGGTCGGTATTATTTACCATTTCGGTTGACTATGCATTTAATAATATTCTTGGCGACCATCAGCAAGCCCGTATTAACGAACTGCTTGGCATTGAATCTGACCCGTTGGGAGCAGGTTACAATGTTAATCAAAGTAAAATAGCCATTGGTTCAGGTGGATTTTTTGGAAAAGGTTTTTTGGAGGGTACACAAACCAAATTCAATTTTGTGCCCGAACAAAGCACCGATTTTATTTTTTGCACCGTTGGCGAAGAGTGGGGATTTGTAGGGTCGTTTTTTGTAATCGGGCTTTTTATTCTTTTGTTTTACAGGCTGATTTGGCTTGCCGAGCGTCA
>JBBIVS010000460.1:1763-2707 GCA_037439605.1 Draconibacterium sp.
TTATGGCTATTCTGTGGCTGTAATTCTGTTTTTTCATTTTTTTGTGAATATCGGTATGACCATCGGAATAATGCCGGTAATCGGGATACCGCTCCCATTCTTTAGTTACGGTGGCTCGTCGTTATGGTCGTTTACCATTTTACTGTTCATTTTTATCAGGCTTGATGCCAGCCGGTACGAGAAATTCTAAATTCAACTTTTCAGGTTGTTACAAAATCATGATTCTTTAATTCAATGCCATAGCTCTCTTTTATATACCGAATTATTTCGGACATAAAAGTTTTAAAATTTTCTTCAAAAAACTGGTTATTGGCCTCGGTTACCTGACGCACAAAATCAGCTTTGGCGGGCAGTGAAGTATATCTGCTCATAATATTCAGCGCTTCCACAATACCAGTAACCGAGGCATACGACTCCAGCCTCCTGTTTTGAATAAGAAACGGCAGAAAGCCTTGCACCCTGGCAGGAAGATATGTGAAGTTTTTTAACAGCACAGCGTGCGAATATTTTGCAAATGTTTGTAAAGTAACATCAGAATATCCGTTCCAGTTTTTAGCCAGAAAATGGTCGTATAAAAAGTCGATGACAATACCCGAATAAAGCCCGAATTCGGTTCTGAAATAAATTTTTGCTTCCCTGAACCTGGGATGGCTATCAGTGAAAACATCAATCCGGCGGTGCATCTCAATTCCTTTTCTGATATTGCCTGGGAAGCGTTCCATATCCTTTCCTTTTACATAGTCTCCAATAAAATTCCCAACCATTGTAAGTTCGTCATTCCCCGATAAAAACAGATGTGCCAGATAATTCATCGTGTTAAATTTTAGAAATCAACGGTTTTAAATCGAATTTGTTTTCAGGACATTTTTTTATTTTTTCATTTCTGTTAAACTTGAACAGGTATGAATAATTTCTATTTTTGCCGTTCTGAAATCGGGTTTAAT
>JBBIVS010000460.1:2717-3435 GCA_037439605.1 Draconibacterium sp.
AAAAAAAAAATAGTTGCTTTTGGCGAAGTTGTTTGGGATATTCTTCCGGGTGGAAAAGTACTTGGTGGAACCCCTTTGAATTTGGTTTACAGGTGCAATTCATTCAATGAGCAGGGTTTTTTGCTTTCGCGGGTTGGTGACGACGATTTGGGAAACGAAGCGATTGATAAATTAAAGGAGTTAAGCATTTTGGACGATAATGTGCAAATGGATTCCGAATTCCCGACAGGCACTGTACTCATCAGTTTTGAAAATAATTACGACCCGAGATACATTGTAACTCCCGATGTGGCATTCGATCATATCGAATTTTCGGCCGAAGCATTAAAACTTGTGCGCGATGCCGACTGTTTGTTTTATGGTTTGTTGCCGCAACGTTTTGGCATTTCGAAAAACACGCTCCGTGAGCTGATCAAAGAATCGCCCGACTCGATCCACTTTTTCGATTTAAAGCTTTTTGAGCATTTTTTTAATGTGCGTGTTGCCGAAAACCTTTTGGAGAGCTCAAATATAGTGAGGATTAAGGAAAAGGAGATTTCATTTTTAAGCAACGAACTGGGTTTGAACAGTGAAACCCTGAAAACATTTTGTGAAGAACTTTCGAAGAAGTATAAAATCGATTTGATTTTGGTAACACGCGGGCAAAATGGGGTTTTTGCCTTCCATAAAACCAAGGGGCCTTTTTTCGATTCAGGATACGATATTGAAATTGTGGACA